>JAGRIO010000018.1 GCA_020443225.1 Pseudomonadales bacterium | reverse complement strand
CCATCCATCAGGGTCAGTGCTTTGATGTCACCGAGGGTCTCCAGCCGCGCTTCAGTCTGGTCCTCGTTCCAGATATAGGGAAAGGCCCGCCAGCCCGCCGGCGTATGAAACAGCACCCGTGTCTCAATCAGGCGCACAGCATTGAGCGCCAGCCCGTCAGCACCATAGTCACGGCTGATATCAGCGGTTTTCAGCAGTTGCCCGTCGCGCTGCGGGTAGAAGAAGGTCTTGGTGATGACCGCACCCACCGGGAAGTCAAAGCTGTCGTCATCCCGGTAGTTCATCTGCTGGCCGTCTGGCAGCCACAAGGTACGGAACTTATGGGCATAGTCCGTGAACAAAGGGGTGTTCAGATCATAAACCTGTACCCGGTTAGCGGGAGTGAGCTGGCCCCGGTTCTGAACCAGCTGACCCCAGCCTGCCAGCGTGGCCGGGGGCTTATCCGGGTCGGGCAGAAGCATTTCAGATGCCTGGCTGCAACCTGTCAGCACGGCGATGATGAGCAGGATCAACAGGTAACCAGGCACCGTCTTCATAACTGACGCTCGCACTGTCACCCGGCGGCGCTAGTCAGCACCACAGGGGCCAGTTTCGGTAACTCACAGGTATGTGGCGCGAGGTCAACCGATGGCTGCTGATAGCCGTCCGGTGCATCGACATTAACGAAGGTCGCATCGCCGTTGGCAATGCAAATACCCAGCTCTGCCGGCAGAGCACCATCCACCATCTTGGCCTCATCCACGAAACCATCCCAGATGATATCCGGCAGCGTGCCATTTTCACCAAACAGCCCTACCCGCAGGGCATTCAGTTCATCCCGGTCTGGCTGACTGCCTCCTTCTCCGAAATTGTTATCGTAGATGAAAATCCCTTCGGGATAGCCATCAAAACTTTCAGCCTGATCCCGGTCCTGCAACGAGCTGCTGAAGAAACTACTGATCAGAATGTGGGCGGTCAGATGATCAGACATTTCATTTTCGAAGATCTCAACCTTGTCGTTAGAATTGATCAGCAACCCGGTTCCCGTAGGCACACCAGCTACGGCAGTCCCTGGCACGGCAAAATTGGCCGTATTATTGCCGACAATTTTGTTGTTATAGACCCGGGTTGTATGTCCTGGCTGTGATAACTGCGGCATGCTGAACACCAGAATACCGCCGGTATTATTGATGGCAACGTTATTATAGACATCGGCCCCGATACTGTTTTCGATTTCTATTCCGGCCACGTTGAACTCAGCACGATTATCCCTGACAACGATATTTCGTGACTGACCTACATAGATGCCCGCGTCCGAAGCACCGATAGCGACAGAGCCTTCCACCAGCACATTTTCAGTCTGCACCGGGTAAATACCATAGGCACCGTTTTCGGTTTTTGGCCCTCCGGTCCATTCGGTTCTTACCCTGCGAATGATGATATTGCGGCCTTCATTGACTTTCAGCGCATCTCCACGGGTGTCTTCAATCGCAAGATCCTCAATAGTGAAGTCACTGGCATTTACCAGAATGCCTTCAGCACCGGCGACCTGACCTTTAAATGACAGAATGGTTTTATCCATACCGGCCCCTCTGACCGTTACGCCATCGGTATTCAGGGTCAGGCTACGCTGCAGGGTCCATTTACCCTCGGGCAATTCAATCACGTCCCCCGGTTGAGCCTCGATAAACCGGGCCAGAATATCCCGCGGCGTGAGGGCTGCCGGTGTACTGGCGGAGGCAGCGTTCTCCGCTACTTTGGCCGTTGCATCCTGTTGATCAGAACAGGATGCAAGCGCCATTAACAAGGATGGAACAACCAGCAGTGAGATCAGTAAACGAGGCATCGGTGATTCTCCGGGGTGTCTGAGATTTCCCGAATCTACCATCACGCAATCAGAATGCCCAGTGCTCCGGCGACAATCAGCACCATACCGATCAGTTCCTGACGTCTGGGCCGCTCGCGAAAATAAAACCAGGCAATCGACAGACTGAACAGGAACTCGATCTGTCCCAGGGTTTTGACATAGGCGGCCAGCTCCAGCGTCATGGCGGTAAACCAGCCTACGGAACCGGCAACACCAGTCGCACCAACGAACAAACAGGCGCGCCATTTCCGCCGCAGAATCCCGAACTCTTCCGGCTGTCTCGCCGCGACCCAGGCACTGGTCAGACATGTCTGCAGCAACACCATGTACAAAAGGGTCATGGACGCAGTCAGCATGGGATCATCTACCGGTAATGACAGACTGCCTTTGCGCAACAACAGTGATGTCAGCGCAAACGCCAGCCCGGAACCCAGCCCGAACATCGCCGATTCGTTCCACAGACTGCTGAGCCTGCCAGTCTTTGCCAGACTGATGAGAACCAGGCCGGAAACGCACACCAGCACCGCAATCCAGCCCAGCAAGGTGATCGCTTCGCTGAAGAAGAAATAGCCAATCAGGGCAGTCAGAACGATTTCGCTACGAACGTAGGTATTACCGACCGCAAAGTTACGCAGCGTAAAAAGATGTACCAGCAGCACCGTGGCAAGGATCTGCAGGATACCTGCCAGCAGGCCACAGATCAGAAATGTCAGACCGATGTCTGGCAAATGCCAGTCCCGTGCCGCTGCAAGGGCTGCGAACCAGGCAAGCGCAAAAGGCAGGCCGAACAGATACCGTACCAGCGTCGCTGCCACCGCCGACATATCGCCGGTCAGATATTTTTGTGCGGCCGTCCGGACAGACTGCATACCTGCAGCCAGGCAGGTCCAGAGAATCCAGGAATCAAGAATATCGCCCACAAAAAATGCCTGTCAGAGAACTGACAGGCATTCTAGGTCGGGTCAGTACCCGGAATCCAATGACATGCAGGCATCCCGGGGATACCTGACTGTTATGGATCAGGCAATCACAGTCGATTGCTGAAGGGTATCAGAGTGCCGCCATAATTGCGTCAGCGGAGCTGACTTCAAACTTACCAGGAGCCTCAATATTCAGCGCTGTGATCACACCATCTTCAGCGATAAGGGCATAGCGCTGTGAACGGATACCCAGACCAAAACCAGAGCCATCCATTTCCAGCCCCATGGCTTTGGTGAAATCGCCATTACCATCGCCGACCATAATCAGTTCTTCAGCGTTCTGACCCTTGCCCCAGGCATCCATCACAAAGGCGTCATTGACAGAAACACAAATGACGCTATCGACACCCTTGGCCTTGATCTTGTCAGCATTGGCCACAAAACCCGGCAAATGGGCTGCACTACAGGTAGGGGTAAACGCACCCGGAACTGCAAACAGAACGACTTTCTTGCCACCAAACAATTCAGCCGTGGTGGCGTCCTGAGGACCCTTTTCACCCATGACTTTCATGGTTGCTTCAGGAATTTTGTCTCCAACCTTTACGCTCATTCACTACTCCCGTGATGATAAACAAAGAGATGCAGAGTCTCCCTTGAAGCCCGGCAGGATTCAACCCCAAAAAAAGTCAGGGTAATGCGGGTGACAATCCTCTGTAGTTTGCATTCCGGAAAGTCTGTGCCAGACTGCCGACTATGAAAATTTACGATGCCGTAGAACAGCAGATTCAGGAGGCGATCAAACGGGGAGATTTCGACAATCTGCCCAACAAAGGTCAGCCGATCGATCTTTCCGACTGGCAGCGCACACCGGAACATTTGCGCATGTCGTACAGCGTCCTGAAAAACGCCGGCATCAGGCCGGTGGAAATAGACAATAAGCAGCAAATCGCCCTGTTGAAAGCAGAGATTCAGACCCTCGACAAGGTCCGCGACAAGGAACGCCGCACTGAGTTACTCAATAAGCTTAATGAGCTGATGCTGACTTATTCACTGCGGATGGAGCGGCTGCGCCGGCGCTGAACTCACCTATTTCAGACGTGTCACCCATTCGATGAACTGTCCCGGATTCATTGCATGACTGAAAGCACCGCCCTGCGCCATATCACAGTTCAGCGTTTGTAATAGCTCTACTACCTCCGGTTCCTCAACGCCTACTGCCAGCGACTTCAGACCCAGTTGCCGGATTACCCGCAGGGAAGACGCCAGTACTTCCCGGGAAATCAGACTGTCACGGCACTGCGCGATGATATTCTGAGATATCTTCACCACATTGATGGGGAGCTGATCCAGATACCTGACGGCCGCAGCACCCAGCCCAAAGTCATCCACATCCAGACGAAATCCCCGGTCGACCAGATCCCTGACCACCGGTCCGATCCGCAGCGGATCACTCAGCAACTGGACTTCGCTGATCTCCAGTTCAAGATCCGCAGGCTCCACGGCAAACTCCTCCAGCAGTTCCTGCAAATGTACGCCAAGTTCTTCATCCAGTACGCTGTAGGCTGACAGATTGATCGCAATCGGAATCTCAAATCCCAGCGCTTTAAAGATACTCGCCTGACTGATGGCTTGTCTCGCCACCCAGCCGGTCAGCAGTTTCATCAGCCCATGCTGCTCCGCCACGACTGCAGTTTCTTCACCTGAAAGCGCACCACCAGGCCTGCCAGGCCACGACAGCAGCGCTTCACAACCCACCAGTTTACCGGTCCGCAGATCCAGTTTGCCCTGATAGCTCAGCTCCAGTCCGCCGCGCGAACCCTGTGCAATGGCCTCTTTAAGCTGCTGCGCCAGTGCTTCACCCGAGTCAATATCCGCCGCCATGGCGTCGTCATAAACAGCGCACCGTTCAAAGGTGCGTTCCGCCCGGTTCAGCGCTTTGTCAGCCCGCTCCAGCACAGCGCCGGGCTTTTCACCAGCTTCAACCCGCGTTGCGCCAATTGATGAGGTCAGCACCGAACGCTGATCTTCGATCAGTACCGGGTTTTCCAGCAAGATCCGCAGGTTGGTCATGATGCTTTTCAGGTTGCCGGGCTTCGATGTCAGCAACACACCAAACTCGACGCCATTTAACCGATAGGCATTGGCACCATGGAGCGCCGCATGACTGGCAATACGGTCTGACAGTGCCATTAAAATACGATCACCGGATTTGCGGCTGTAAGCACGGTTGATCTCCCGGTAGCCCTGTATATCGATAAGCAGAAAGAAATGATCTCCCTCAGGCTCCATCCGGCGAATATCTATCGTTAGCTGTTCAGTATTACCAAGACCGGTGTCTTTGTCCTGCAAGGCACTGCGCCGGATGGACCGGAGCTGCAACACACCGGCAAGATTCACCGCGAAAGTCGACATCATGGCACGCAGGCTGGCGACACTATCCCTGACATACTGATCCATATCCTGATAGATCAGCAGCATAAAACCCATAATATCTTCACGGACAAGAATGGGTACGGTCACCAGCGCCTGTACTCCCGCCGCCAGGCCTATCGTGTTGATACCAATGGAAGCGTCAGCCTTTTGAGTGAAATTATTGAACGAGACAATATCCCGGGTAGAGATAGCGGTTTTCAGGGTGCCGACAAGGGGGATGGTCTTCATTGATGCAGAAAAATAATCCGGCATCTTGTGCTCAGTGCAGGCCAGCAGATTAATCTCTTCAGAAATACCGTCCCAGTTATAAATTCCGAGCCAGGCACCTTCAAAGTAGGCATCCAGTTTGTCGACGGTATACTGCGCTAACTCTTCCGGCGTGGCATAGAGACTGAGTTCCGGCGTCAGCTGATGCAGTACCGACAGCAACTCGCGCTGGCGCCGCAGCTCGTCTGCCATCAACAGTTGCGCAATCAGACCCGCCAGCCCCAGTACCAGTTCCTTCTCTGCTTCTGACCACTGCCGCCCGGCCTGCAGGTGCTCAAAACACAACATGCCACTGACCTGACCATCGGTTCGGGAAGCCGCTGCAATCAGGCTCCTGACCCGGTAGGTCTGAAGATAATTGTCTGCCAGGCACTGGGTCCTCGGGTCGTGCAGCGCGTCAGCCACAGCAACCAGTCGGTCCTGCCGTAAAGCGGTCAGGAAGGGCTGCGCCTCAGAACGCATCAGGTAATCACAGCTTACCGGGCCGATCCCGGCTTCTACCTGTGAAAAACAAAACAACTCTTCAGGATTGTCGCCGAAACACCAGATCGACGCGACCTCACATCCCAGCACCATCAGTCCGGCATCCATCACCCGCATCAGGGCAATGTTGAGATCAGCCTGCCAGAGCGCTTCATCCCGGATCAGACCGAGAAAAACCGAACGAACCTGGTTAACACTATAACTGCGAGGTTGTTGAAAAGTGGCATCTAAAGCCAGGGATTCCCTTTCCTGGAAGTAGCTGGAACTGGACCGCGTATTCTTCTGCACAAGCTATCCCGGAAACCGACACACGTATAAAGTTCAGTATAGAAGAGCATCAGAAAATGACTGGCGAAATGCTGACCATCGGTCAGACTAATTTCAGGACATTCAGCAGGAAAAGCCCGAAGCTGGCAGTAAAAAGAGCGACGACCGTCGTCACCATAATGATGTTCGCAGCCAGCACATCGTTGCCACCCATGGACTTCACCATAATATAGCTGGCCGTCGCTGTGGGGCTAACGAACAGCAGAAACAGCACCGCGAGCTCCATGCCCCCGTAGCCGAGATACCAGGCGCCCAGCGTGACCAGTGCTGGCAGTAACAGGGTCTTCATCACCACACACAGCAATGCCACCAGGGAAGAATGCCGCAGTGCCCTGAGATTCATACTGGCGCCGGTGCCAAGCAGGGCCAGCGGCAGCGCCAGTGAGCCCAGATACTGCCCGGTTCGCTGAATCAGTTGCGGGACCGGTAACTGCAGCGCCGCCACCAGCAGCGCCAGCAATATGGCAAGAATCAGCGGATTCGTGCCAATATCCCGAAGAATTGTGAGCCAGTTAATACGCTCCTGCCCCTGGTAGGCAGACAGCACAACCACACTCAGAATGTTGTATATGACGGTCATTGAGGCCATTAGAATACTGGCCAGTGCCAGACCCGGCTCGCCATAGGCATTACTGCACAACGCCAGACCAACCACACCCAGGTTACTGCGGAAGCAACCCTGCACGAACACGCCCCGGTCTTCCCGCGGCCAGACGGCCAGCATGGCCACCAGCCAGGACAAAAGGAAGGTACCGATGGATGCAAAAAGGCTGAAATTCACGATCCCCATGTCCAGGTCTTCCCCCAGCGAAAGACCAGAGATCGACGTGAATAACAGGACCGGCAGACAGATGGAAAATACGATTCTGGAAGACTGCGCCACAAAGGCATCATTCATGACATCCAGTCGCTTCAGCACAATACCCAGCACCACAATCAGGAAAATGGGTCCGGTGACAATGAAGGTTTCAGCAAGCAGCGCCAGGTACGACAAGTGATGTCCGTCGTTAAAAAAGCGGCATCACAACAAAAAAGCCGGTGTCCCGCAAGCTTCGTCACCGGCCAGCACTGATCTTTCCCCCTCAGCCGGTCTTGGATAAGCTTGACCCCAAAGCGGCATCATAGCCGCAGGATCAATATTTCCAGTCACAACCATAAGAAGAACATCATGACCTACTCGCCTCTGCCGCAAGACCTCGCTCAACCCAAATCTGCCAGCGAATTCACCCGTCGGGTAAATCAGACTTTCGCTGACTATCTGGATTTCAGCGACGAGACCAGTTTCGAGAATGCCCGGCGCGGCTTCATCGCCACCATCAACCCCATGGTTATCGACCATGACCGGGGGCCGAGACCCGCCTTTGAACTGGAAAGTTCAGCATTCATTACCGGTGATGCACCGGACACGGTGAATCCTTCACTGTGGCGGCAGGCCAAGCTCAATGCCCAGCATCACGGGCTGTATGAAGTTTGTGATGGCATTTACCAGATCAGATCCTTTGATATTGCCAATATGACGCTGATCCGGGGTGAGACCGGCTGGATTGTCATTGACCCCATGACCGCGACCGAATCCTCCAGACGCGGGCTGGCACTGGCGAACGAACATCTGGGTGAGCGTCCTGTGGTTGCCGTCATCCATACTCACAGCCATGCCGACCATTATCTGGGAGTTCTGGGAGTGGTGTCGGCCGACGACGTTGAAAGTGGCAAGGTCCAGGTCATCGCCCCGGTAGACTTCGTTAAAGAGGCCATTTCAGAAAACGTACTGGCAGGCAACGTCATGAACCGCCGGGCGACTTACATGTATGGCAACCTGCTTGAATCTTCACCAACGGGATATCTGACGACAGGACTGGGGGCCGCCGTACCCATGGGTTCAACGGGAATGGTAATACCCAACGATATTGTCCGGGAAACAGGTGAGACCCGCGTTGTAGACGGCATCGAGATCGAGTTCCAGATGACCATGGGAACCGAAGCACCGGCGGAAATGGTGTTCTATTTCCCTCAGTTCAAAGCACTGTGCATGTCAGAGATCACCTCTCACCACCTGCATAATGTTTACACCCCCAGAGGCGCACAGGTACGTGATGCACTGGCCTGGTCGCAACAGATCAATGAATCCCTCGAACTGTTTGGTGACCGGCTGGAAATACACTTTGCCAGCCATCACTGGCCCACCTGGGGTCGGGAAGCCGTCAGGGAATACATGGAAAAGCAGCGCGATCTGTACAAGTACATTCACGACCAGACGCTGCGTCTGGCTAACCATGGCTATACCAAGGAAGAAATCGCTGAACAGGTACGCCTGCCGGATTCACTGGGAAAAGAGTTCTATAACCGCGACTACTACGGCACCGTGCACCACAATACCCGTGCCGTCTACGTCAAGTATCTGGGGTACTTTGATGGCAACCCGGCACATCTGTATCCCCTGCCCCCGGTAGAAGCCGGCAAGCGCTATGTGGATTTTATGGGTGGCGCAGATTCAGTGGTGGAAAAAGCCCGGGCCTGCTTTGAGCAGGGTGACTACCGCTGGGTTGCTGAAGTCGTCAATCATGTGGTGATGAGCGACCCTGAACACATTGCTGCGAGGGCACTGCTGGCCGACACTTACGAACAGCTGGGCTATCAGTCGGAGTCCGGCCCCTGGCGTAACTTCTATCTCTGTGGTGCGCTGGAGCTGCGTCATGGCCTGCCTGCCAGTGGAGCTGTGAATCCACCAGAATCCATGGCCCGCAGCATTCCGCTGGAAAACTTCTTTCAGTTACTGGGGGCGCGGCTTAACCCCGCTAAGGTCGATGGTGTGCGTCTGCATGTCAATTTTGCTTTCACCGATACCGAGCCCACCCTGATGACCATCGAGAATTCTGTGCTTAATGCGTTCCCGGGTCGTCAGAGTGATTCCCCTGCGGTGACCCTGAAGATCAGTTCGCTGAATCTGAAACGCATGATGTTCAGACTGGTCGAGGCCTCTGCGCTGCTGGAGAACGGCGATCTGGAAATCGAAGGCGATGTCTCGGCACTGGCGAAGTTCAGCGAAGTCTTCGATCAGTTTGTGCGCCGCTTTCCGATTGTTACCCCGAGACCGGCATGGGATTGATTCTGAAGCCCTCAGCCCCATCCGAATCTGCGGCAGACTCCGGAGCGACACCAGCCGTGAACGGTATAGCCAGGCTGATAGTGAGAATCCTCGCTATCAGCTGTCTGGGCGCTGGTGCGAATCTCACGACCGCCGCCGCTGATTCACCGACGGCCAGTACCACAAGTGCAGAACTTCACTGGGTCAGCGATGGCTTCAATAACCGCGATCTGACGCTGTCGCCTGCCGGTGATGAATTGTTCACAACGCTGATGTCACCCAAAAATGTGGGGGCGGCTATCCTCTATGCACGTAAAACCGCTGATGGCTGGACGCCACTGGAAGTGGCACCCTTTTCCGGAGTCTGGACCGACATAGAACCTATGTTTGCACCAGATGGCCAGCGGCTGTTTTTTGTATCTCAGCGCCCCAAGCCAGACAGGCCGGGGAGTGACTGGGACATCTGGTTCGTGGAAAGAACGGAACATGGCTGGTCCGAGCCCATCAATCCCGGTGCGCCGGTAAACACAGACGGCAACGAGTTTTATCCCAGTGTAACCGCCGATGGTACGCTCTACTTTACCGCCGACCGGCAGGAGTATGGTGCCAGTGAGGATATTCTGCGTTCCCGCTGGACCCGCGATGGTTATCTGAAAGTTGAGCGCGTGCCCGGTGAAGCAAACACCAGCACCTTTGAATTCAACAGCTTTATTGCTGCAGACGAAAGTTACCTGATTTTTGGTTCCCAACGTCGCGAAGGGGAAATGGGAGGTGGCGATCTGTATATCAGCTACCGAAGGCAGGACGGCAGCTTCGGCCCCGGCCAGCTGCTGCCGGCACCGGTGAACTCCACCCGCCTCGATTACTGCCCCTTTGTCCATACCAATGAGCAAGGCGAATCACGACTTTACTTCACCAGTGAGCGGCTTATCAGCCATGACCGCGCAAGTCTGACGGTGACTGAAATCCGGAGCCGCTTTACCGGCCCCGGCAATGGCATGGGGGATATCTACAGCATCAGCACTGACATCCTGCCAAAGGTGCCCTGAATCTGGATTTACGATGCCAGCGGATACATCGCTGCACAGGCTGCTCTCAGCAATCGTGCGGCAGCATCGGTGTTCGCCTTGCTGAGATGTTTAATGACGCAGGCACCGGCTTCGGCTGACAAATCCGGCTGTCGTGGCTGATGAGGCCACGCCCGGTGCAGTTGGGTTACCCCCGACACACCCATGATGGCAGCCCCGTCATGTGGTGGCACGGGTGGAACCGGCAGGTGCTCGACGTTAACATTCCCAGCCTCGTCAGCGGTCACAAAGACATTGATGTGCTTGTCGGGTGAACCGGCGAGATCCGCTTCTACCTGCTCCATCATCTTCATGATCTCAGTCTGGTCCACATCACCTTCCGTGCTGATCACGATCTTGCGCACATTGCGCACATCCGGCTCGGCTGCCTGAAGCTGCGTGGTAGCCAGCAAAGCCGGGAACAGCAGCCATAGCAACAGACGATTCAGCCCCTGCTGTCTCTGCCCGGGTATTCCGCTGATTGCTGCTGAAATGGCGGATTGTTTATCATTGTTGCTTTGTTTCATATTGTTATGCTCCTTAGCTGGCAGCTTGTACTGCCCGCAAACGGTTTTACTGAAGCAGCGACAGCAGCCGGTCTCTTCTGGTCAGTCTCTTCTGGTCAGGGAACGCCCCGCAGGGACCGGTGCGGGTCTCTGTCACGTTAGACAAGAGGGTTCAACACCAACTCTTCAGCAAACATGTCGGTCGGCGCGCCAGAAAAGTTTGGTGCCGCTCAGGCTTTTTCCAGTTCCACAAGCATTTCGCTGGGACCACCCAACTGCCCCGCGGGAGCAACATCGCCCACTATCCGGATGGACTTCAGATGCCGGGTCAGCGAGGCAACAGCAATTTCACCTTCCAGTCGGGCAAGATGGGCACCCAGGCAATTATGAATACCGAAGCCAAAGGCGACATGCGGGTTCGGATGCCGGTCGATGACAAACTGATCGGCCCGTTCAAACACCGCTTCATCACGATTGGCAGAAGCAATCAGCGGAATCACCAGAGAACCCGCCGGAATATCAGTTTCACCGATCCGGGTATCACAGGTGGTACGGCGGATGGTGGCTGAAAACGGCGAATGGAACCGCAGGGTTTCTTCAATAAACGTGGGTATCAGCGCCGGATTGGCCTTCACCTGGGCAAAGGTCTCCGGCATCTCGTTCCACATGCGCACCACCCCGGTAATCAGCCCGGTTGTAGTTTCATTACCGGCAATCAGCAGCAGACCACAAAAGCTGAGCAGTTCCTGATCCGTGAGCTTGCCGTCCTCGGTTTCGGTTTCCACCAGCCGGCCCAGCAGGTTGTCTTCCGGGTGTTCCCGCAGCTGTGCAATTCGGGTCAGAAAATAAGCATCCATCTCGGCGGATGCCTGCTGGACTTCTTCACTGGCCTGGGCAAACAGAATGTCAGCGATATTGCTGAAGATCTTGTCAGACCAGGCTTTGAACTGGCGCATGTCGCCTTCCACCACACCCAGCATATAAGCAATCACCGTCACCGGCAGCGGCGCCGCCAGGGCCTCAACCAGGTCTGTCTGGCGATGCTGGCACATGGCTTCCACCAACTCTTCACAGCGACCCTCGATCAACTTGCGCTGGTTTTCGACGAACCCTGGTTTAAAGGCATAGCTCACCAGCTTGCGCAGCCGGTTATGCACCGGCGGATCACTGAATAACATGGAAGGCCGGATTTTCTTTTCTTCCTCTGAACGCAGTGACACATCAGATGAGAACGTTTTCTGATCCCGCAACACCTTCATGACATCAGCATGCAATGCCACCATGAAGGGACCACCTTCCATCTCCTGAGACACAGGGCGTTCCCGCCGCAAGGTCTCATAATTGGCGTACGCGTCTTCGGGCATTTCCGGGATAACATCACTCATCACATATTCCTTATCAAATAGCCAGTGGATGAATCTTAGTCAGTGGCGTCATCAGTGAACAGATCAGAGCAGGCCAGAAAGATCCAGCACCGGAATACCCGCTTCAATTCGCGCACGCCGGCCCGCCATAAACCGCGCTCCAAAATCTCCCCCGCCATGATCCTCATGAAAGTTGAGCACCGCGTAAAGGGAGATTTCCCGCAATTGCAGGAACAACGGCAGCTGCCTGACGGTAAAATCGCTGAGGGGAAAAAGTTGCCGGTAACCCGAGAGGAATGCCGGAACAAATTCCTCTGCCACCTCGCGCTGGGCAGCATCGGTGTCAGCGATCCACGCCTGACGCACAGCAGAGAAGAAAATCGTGGCGATATCAAAGGCGAACCAGTGATAGCAGGCATCATCAAAATCGAAAAAAGTGAGCGCATAGTCCTCAGCGTTCAATGCACCGATCTCTGCCACGGGTTTGCGGACATGAAAATTACCCGCGTGAGCATCGCAGTGAATCAACCCGAAGTCACCGGCTTCAGCAGGTAGTGTATCGAGCTTTGCCAGCAAGCTTGCAGCCCGCGCCCGGACCAGAGGCTGGTCAGCCGGCAGCCAGTCCAGGCAACAGGTGTTCTGATCTTCACGCCAGCTGTAGCGGGCCGGCATCCGGCTGGCGGGCTGAGCGGCAACTATCCGGTGCATACGCCCGATGGCCTGGCCCCAGGCACTGAACAGTGCAGGATGCCAGTCGGCTTGGGTGATGAGCTGGCCCTGCGCAGGTTCAAAACAACACACTGTAAAGTCACCAACTGTCAGCAGCGGCTCACCACACACCGGCAATCCACGGCTGACACCAGCGCCTGCAGCCGACAGCAGCTCCAGCAACTGCAGCTCAGCTTCAAGCATCGCCGGTGACCTGTGAGAGTGATGGGTTATCCGTAGTATCTGTCCGGCGGTATTGTCCAGATACACAAAGCTTTCAAACCCGTTCAGATCTGTCAGGTCAGCCTCGCGCTTACCCAGGGTTTCAAAGATCTGTGCCCGCACTTCATTTGTATAGGCTGCTATTGCCCCTGCTTCCATCATCCTTCCCCGTTCTGGTCAGTACCAACCCACCCATCGTAAGCCATGAAAGTGCGGAAGCTGGTCAGATGCCGGTACCGGCCCGAAACCGGCGATGACCGCTAACTCAACGATTCAGCCGTTCTTCCCGCAGCGTTTTACGCCGGACCTTACCGGCGTCATCCCGCAGCGGTTCGCGCACGAACTCAACCTGACGTGGTTGTTTGTAACGCACCAGCCTTTCTGCGAGATGCGCCAGTAGCTCAGTCTCATCCACCTGATGATCCGCAATATCCACAATCGCATAGACCAGGTTGCCAAGATCTTCATCTGGCAGGCCAATCACCGCTGACGAGCGCACTCCGGGAAAGGCATCGATAGCCGCTTCGACCTCAGCAGGATAAATGTTAGCTCCGCCTGACAGGATCATATCGGTCTGGCGATCAGCCAGGTAAAGATAGCCATCATCATCCATATAACCCATATCACCGAGACTTTCCCAGCCACCTTCAATGGCTCTGGCTTCCGCACCGATGTAGCGGTAGGTGGAACCCTGCCCGGTATGGGGACGCATAAAGACTTCGCCAATCTCGTTGGCTGGCAGCACCTGACCATCTTCACCGACAATAATCATTTCGCAGGTTGGCACTGGCTTACCGACCGAACCACGATGGGCCAGCCACTCGTCGCCGGTTATCACTGTCGAACCCTGCCCTTCAGTGCCACCGTAGAGTTCCCAGATCACCGACGGACCTAACCATTCTATAAAGGCTTCCTTGAGCCAGGCAGGACAGGGTGCCGCCAGATGCCAGAGTGTCCTGAGGCTGCTGAGATCATAACGATGGCGGACATCCTCGCCCAGGTTCCAGATTCGCTGCATCATGGTAGGTACGGTGTAGATAGTATCCACGCGAAACTGCGCGATCAGCTTCAGTGTCGATTCCGCATCGAACCGGGTGGTGACAACCACATGATTGCCTTTAAACAGCGCCACCATCGCCCACAGAAAAGGGCCGTTATGATAAAGCGGCCCTGGAATCAGCACACAACCATTCGTCTGCATTTGCAGCGCTTCTGCCTCAATGTCGTAAACCGCCGGCGAGCCCGCCACAATCAGTTTCGGCCTGCCCGTGCTGCCACCGGAAGTCATCGCCTTGAACGAGGCAGCAACTCTGATATCCAGTGCATCGTCAGATATTGCCGGGTCCGCTTCAAAACCTTCGGGAATACAGTGAGTATCCGGGTGAACTGCTGGATCAACGCCGATGACCAGTCTGGGTTGACCGACTTCAATAATCTGGTCACGTTCGAATTTAGGCAGCCTGGCCGAAACAGGCTGTGGTGTGGCGCCCGCTTTCCAGGTGGCAAACGCTGCCTCAAAAAATTCAATACCATTGGGCAAGGCAATGGTCACCAGGTCATCCTGCACAACACCCAGGCTTTCGTAGACTCTGGCCAGCCGGTTAGTGCGCGCTTCCAGCTCGGCCCAGCTGACGGTCTGGCCTTCGTGGGTCACCGCTGGCTCATTGGGTCTGATCGCAGCCCAGTGTGCAAGTATTGCCGATATGGGTAATTCAGCCATTATTTACTCCCTTCAAAAACAACACCGGGCAGTCATGCTGCCCGGCTTCTGATATCGACTGACTGCAAATCAGTTGTTCACAATCTCCAGCATCTCCTGAATGCTGGTAACTTTGACCCTTGGCCGGTTGGCTTCTTCACCCCGTCTGAGTTCCTCAGCATCAATTCTGCCGAATTCCTCAAAGTCGACCACGTCCGGCTGGCGTTCGTGAATCAGGCTGCGCACATGTTCACGGTCCGGGTCTTCCGGGTTGAAATGCTTGCCGGCCTGCAGGTCTTCAACCATACATTGCACAGTTTCCTGTGCGCAGGTTTTATTGGTACCGATGACACCGCTTGGGCCACGTTTGATCCAGCCTGCCGTATACACCCCTGTCACCACTTCGCCGTCTTCGGTCATCACCCGGCCACATTCATTGCGGATAGTGCCGCGCCGCTCATCAAAGGGGACATCTGCCAGCGGCACACCCTGATACCCGACCGAGCGGAACACCAGCCCTACCGGCAGCACTTCTTCCTGATCTGTCGCGCGTGCACGGATGGAGCCATCATCTCCGGCAACTGCCTCATTCCTGACAATCCGGATGGCTGAAACTTTGCCATCCTCACCAAGAATCTCTGTCGGTGACACCAGAAAGCGGATTGTCAGCAGCTTCGACTTTCCTGTTGGGCTGCGCTGACCATATTCCTCAATGAAGCCCACGTTCTTATCAACATTCTTGTCGGGGTTAGCCTCCATCTGGGCGCGACTGGCATCATCCACCCTGGCTTCCTCTGGCGGCACAATAATATCAGCGTCTGCCAGCTCACCTATTTCTTTGATTTCGGGTGGCGTAAAGGCGGCCTGTGCCGGTCCTCTGCGACCGAGCAGATAAACATTCTTTACCTTGCTGTTGCTCAGCGCCTCAAGCGCATGGTCTGCTATATCAGTTTCCAGCAGTTCTTCACGGGTTTTGCACAGAATTCTCGCAACATCGAGCGCCACATTACCCACGCCAACGATCGCAACATTTTCCTGACTCAGGTCGAAATCAAGGTCCGCGAAATCAGGGTGGCCGTTATACCAGGCAACAAAACTCGTCGCAGAATGGCTGCCGCTCAGTTCCTCCCCGGGGATACCCAGATCACGGTCTGTAGGCGCGCCATTGGTGAAGATGACCTGATGGTAGTACTTCTTCAGGTCGGCCATATGAAGATGCGTTCCATATTCCACATGACCGTAGTAGTGAACATGAGCCTGTTCTGCACTTTTTGCATAGGCCCGGGTCACTGACTTGTCTTTCTGATGGTCCGGTGCAACCCCTGCCCGCACCAGACCATAGGGTGTCGGAAGCCGGTCAAAGAGATCGATCTCTACGGCCAGTTCCTTATGTTTGGCAAAATTACTGATGGTATAAAATCCCGCCGGGCCAGCGCCAATCACGGCCACCCGCAGCGGATTTCCTTCGGTACCCACTTGTGACATCTGCAGTTCCTGTTAGTTTTTTTCGAGACTATCAGAAATCTGCAGGGGTACGAAACACCCGATAGCACCTTGGTACATCCACAGGTATCCCGCATAATGCTTCGTCAGGGATTTTCAGGACGTACCGCATTGGAAACCGCACCACCCGAGAGCCGCTGGCTGACCCGGATCGGTATCAGGCCCGGGGAAACACCGCTGGTTTTGCTGCTGTTCAGCAACATGTTTATGTCGGGAATCGCCATTGGCATGCTGAGGGTCTGCGCCTTTACCCTGTTTCTGGCTCACTTCAATTCCGAACAACTGGCCATTCTTGCCATCCTGCTGGCAGTCACAGGTACACTGGCCACGCTGCTGATCGACCGCTTCACCCACGGATTCTCAGTATCTGCCTATCTGTACACAATTCTCGGCACGATTGTTACCGGTATCCTGCTGTACCGCATGGCGCTGTTCAGCACTGAGCACCAGCGGGTCATTTTCTTTCTGCCACTGTTCTTTGAAGTGACCTATATGCTGTTCAGTCTGCAGTTTGTCGCCCTGCTGACCCGCTTGCTGAATGTGCGACAGTCGAAACGGTTGTCGGGGCTGGCACGCTCTGGCGAGTTTGCCGCTGAGATGGTGGGTGGCCTGTCAGTGGCATTCCTGCTCAACTTCCTGAATGTAGAAGATCTGCTCCTGGTGGCCATTGCTGCCACCCTGTGTGTCGGTGCCATTGTGCAGATCACCATCAGAAAGTTTGCCAGCCACCTCAGTGCACCCGCACTGGATGCTAACGCCCCTGTCGACGAGACCCGCATGCTCGGCATGTTCAGGCTGCCCTACATCCGTCTGATTGCCCTGTGTTACGCCGTCTACATTTTTGCCTATTTTTTCCTCGACGTGGCTTTTTACAAATACGCAGCCGCGCAGTTTCCCGATGAACGCCATATGGCGGAGTTTATCGGTCAGTTTTTTGCGATCTGCGGGTTCATCACGCTGTTTACCATGGTCGTCGTGTTCGCCCCTTTCCTGCGCAAGTTTGGCATTCTGGCAGGCGTGCTGGCATTCCCGATTCTGGTGGGCATGGGCGCCACCGCGGTCAGCGTACTGGAGTTAACCGAGGCCGACGCCATGTTGATTTTCGGGGTCATGGTGATGACCAATGGCCTGCGCTTCGTACTGCAGTCGGCGATCTGGCGCCCGAGTGTGGCCATCCTGTTTCAGGTACTCCCGGACAAACAGCGAAATCAGGGCACTGCGCTGCTTGAGGGCATTATTGATCCGATGTCCGGCGGACTCGCCGGGGTGTGCCTGTACTTTCTGTCGGACTATCTGGGCTGGCCGCCGGTGTACTTCCTGCTGGTTCTGAGCACCATGATGGTGGGCTGGATCATCATGGGCGTGATGGTCAGGCGTATGTATCTGTCGAATCTGGTCGTGAGCATTCAGAAGCGCAAGCTCAGTGAGATATCCATCAATGAGCTGGACAACGCCAGCCTGAAGATCATCAAGGACGGCATTAACAGTCAGTATCCGACTGAGGTCTTCTACTGCCTCAATTTACTGGAAGACATCGAGCACCCGGAGTTTACCGAGTTGCTGAAGCAGGTCATGCGCAGCTATGACCACGAAATCCGCATGAATGCCCTGCAACGCATTTCGCGGCTGCGCATAACCCCGCTGATTGCCCACGTTCTGGAACGTATCGATCTGGAATCAGAGCCAGCGGTTCGGGGGCAGGCGCTGAAAACTTATGCCAGCCTGCAACCGCCCGATACCGTTGAAGTACTGTCTGCTTATCTTGATGCCTTTCACCGGGATATCCGTAAAGGGGCGCTGGCAGGCATTCTCAACTTCGACCCACGCAATCCTATGGCCATGGATTATCTGCTGTCGCTCGTTCGCTCTGCCCGGCAGGAAGACCTGATCCTGGCAGCCGAAACAATCGGTGAAATCGGCAGCGCCGATATGTCAGGCTTCCTGATGGAGCTGTTTGAACAAACCAATGAGACAGTGCTTACCCAGGCGATCTACGCCGCCGGGCAGGTCCGGGATCCGCGTTTGCTCAACAAGCTGGTCGCTCAGGTTTCAAACCCTTCTCTGCGCGGGCCGGCCAGCATGGCACTGCGACAGTACGGCGAGGCCGCAGTCTGGGATCTGGCGGAAGGCCTGATCTCGCCACTAACCAGTCGTCAGGACAAACTGCGCATCATCGAAATCATCAGTGAAATAGGCGGCGAGCAGGCTGTCAATGTGTTCCTGAATCATCTTGATCATGACACGCCGGAGATCCAGCACCAGATATTTCTGGGACTTGCTCATCAGCATTATCAGGCGGCACCGGACGACAAATATCTGTTCGTCAACCTGCTGGACGCCGAGGTCCGGCAGATCACTTTCCTGCTCGCATCGATGGAAGATCTTTACCTTCACGAACAATACCGGCAGGTACACGCGGCTCTGGGCGCGGAACTGGATGTACGGCGGGACAACATGCTGCTATTGGTCTCGTTTCTGTTTTCTTCGCTGGTCATGCTCGATACCCGGGCTAATATCGATTCACGGGTCAGTGAGCTGCGCATCTTTGCACTGGAAGTACTGGATAATCTGCTGACGCCTGAGATCAAAGAAGTGGTATTACCCCTGCTGGATGACCTGAGTGTGGGAGAACGCCTGGCAATTCTGGCCGGAAGGTTCCCGCAACAGCAACTGGGGCCGGGAGAGCGTTTCAGCGTGGTGGTGGCCCAACATTTTGACAATGCCTTTGCGTGGACCCGTTCAGTTCTGTTGCAGGAAATCGGCCAGTCCGAAAGTCGTGCCTATCTCGACTATGTACAATCCAGCCTCAGTCATGCTGAGGTCATCGTTCGCGAGACTGCGGTTTGGGCTCTGTACCAGCTGACGCACCAGAGCGACCCTGATAACCTGAGCCGGACCCTCCGGGCCTGTATGGGTGACAAAAGCCGCACAGTTGCAGACACCGTCAGAACCTTGCTGGCACGCCTGCCAGCACCGGAATGAGGGAGCGCACAACCAGATGCCATGGCATAATGACCCATCAAACCCGGACTTAAGTTAACCCGATGCTGTTAACCATTGAAAAGGTGTTGATTCTGAAGTCAGTCAAAATCTTCTCTTCCGTGCCGGAAGCGCAGCTGGTTGATATGGCTACCGTGATCGATACCGTTGAGTACGACGCAGGCGATGTCATTATTCGCCAGGGTGAGCTGGGTACCTCAATGTATATCGTCGCTAACGGAATGGTGCGCTTTTTCGATGGTGAAAAAGAGCTGGGTGTACTCGGGAGCAGAGCCGTGTTCGGCGAACTGAGTGCGCTTGACCCGGAGCCCAGATCCGTTTCCGTCGCTGCCGTTGAAAACTGTACGCTGCTGAAACTCGAAGGTGAAACCCTCTACGAGCTAATGGCCGGTAACAAGGAAGTCACCCGCGGGATCGTTCAGGTACTGTGCGACTATGCCCGTAACAATCTGGCGCTGGCCTCTCAGAATCACTCGCGGCGCTGAAACATCCATGAGAGAGAAATATGTCCCCCGTTAAAATCATTATTGCCATTGTTGTACTTATTCCTGTGGCGTTGTTCGCCGCACTGCTGGTGTTACTGGATAATCCTGAACTGTTTCGTGACCGCTTATCTGACACCCTGCGGGAGGAAACCGGTTTTGAGCTGAATATCAATGGCGGCATTACCTGGCGTTACTGGCCACCGGTGGCGATCAATATTGAAGATGTGAGCATTACGCCAGCAGGTTCAGATGTAACCCTGGCATCGGTCAGGAATGCTGCCGTAGATCTGGAACTCTTTCCCCTGCTGAGCGGAACTGTTTCAGTTGCAGGATTAAATATTGACGGGCTGACGGTAAACGCCATCGTTGATGAAAACGGTCTGCCCAACTGGTCTGTCGCTGGCAGCGAGGCACCGGACACCGGCGATACGGGTGCCGCTGACCCGGGTCAGAGCGCCAGCGGCGGTGGCAGTGGCATGGCGCTGAACATTGGCGAAATCACCATTTCCAATGCCCTGATCAACTACGCCGACAAGCCTGCCGGGGCAGACTATCAGATTGACATTGAAACCTTCAGCACCGGTGCCGTGATCTACGATCAGCTGACTGCACTTAATTTCGTGCTGCGCCTGCAGGACAAGGTGGCAGGGATTACCGCTAATCTGGCGGGTGAAGGCCAGTTCTCGTTCGGGGCCGGTTTCACCCGTTACCAGTTCCGGGATTTGCAGCTGCAGAATCGTCTGAGCATGCCGGATATGCCCGAACAAACCCTGTCCCTGACCCTGAATGGCGCTGCAGATCTCGATGATGGCACCGCCCGGCTCGAAGATACCCGCTTTGAGGTTGCCGGCCTGCAGGGCTCAACTCGCATGAGTGTTTCCGGCCTGAACGAGACGCTGACGCTGGATGGCAACCTGAGCGTCTCGCCCTTCAACGCGAACCAGGTCATGAAGGCGCTGGGCATGCCCGCTATTGAAACGGCAAACCCACAAGCGCTCAGCAGCATCAGCGTAACCACCCGTATCAACGGGACTCTGCCGACCATCAGTCTCAGCGACCTGCAGATAGGGCTCGACAGCAGCAGTATTAAAGGCTCTGCCAGTGTGACTCTGGGTGACATTCTGGCCGCTGGTTTCGACCTGAAACTGGATCAGATTACTGTTTCTGACTATTTGCCACCTGCTGCCACTGATGCGCAGGCACCCGTAGTAGCCGCCAGCACTGAAACCGCACCACCGGTTGACAGTGAAGTCATTCCCGTCGACCTGCTCCGCCAGTACGCGCTCGATGGCAAGTTCAGCATTGGCTCCGCCACTTACGACACTTTTACGTTTAACGATATCAGTCTGGCAGTGAAAAATGCGACGGGACGGCTGAATGTAGATTTCGCCGCCGCAGGCTATGAAGGCAAGGTCAACGCCAACATCAACAGCACTCTCAGCGCGATGCCCACCACCACGGCTAAATTCGGTATCCAGGGGCTGAACATCACTCAGCTCACGGGTTTTGAATGGATCACCGGCATCATTGCACTCGACGCCGGACTGGATTTCAAAGGCAGGATGTTAAGTGAAGTTCTGGATACGCTCGATGGCAATAATACCTTTACCATCACCGACGGGACCCTGGACGTGACACCGGTGAAAAGTGTCGCCACCTCTATCGACAACCTTCGCGGCAAGACTTCCAGCGTCGCTGAATGGCCTGACAAGATGCCCTTCAAACAACTGAACGGCAAGCTGACCCTGAATGATGGTATTGAAGCGAATCAGCAACTGAATGTGCAGCTTGAGAATATGAGTCTGGCAGGCACCGGTGGTATCGACTACTGGCAAAGCCAGCTGGCTTACGATATCGAAGTGGTTATGCAGGAAACGGTGGATGGTCAGTTCCGGGTTCATCCACCCATTGCCGGCCTGAAATGGCCATTGCACTGCGAAGGCGCTATGACTGATTCACCGGTGGACCTGTGCTTCCCCGATGGTAAGGCAGTACAGAAACTGGTGACGGAGATCGTCAAACAGGAGGTCAAACGTCAGGGCAAACAAAAGCTGCAGGAAAAGATCGAAGAGAAGCTGCCAGACGAGATCAAAGACAAAGCCAAAGATCTGTTGAAGGGCCTGTTTGGTACATGATCGAAGGCTTCAGCGAGCGCCTGCTGGCATGGTTTGACGTTCACGGCAGAAAACATTTGCCGTGGCAGCAGCAGATTACGCCTTACCGGGTCTGGGTTTCTGAAATAATGCTACAGCAAACCCAGGTCACCACGGTGATCCCCTATTTCGAACGCTTTATGACCCGCTTCCCGACCGTGGATGTTCTGGCTGAAGCGCCGGTTGATGAGGTTCTGCATCACTGGACCGGGCTGGGCTATTACGCCCGGGCGCGTAACCTGCATAAAGCTGCGGCCATTGTGCGCCAGCAGTACAACGGTGAATTTCCGCACACGGCGGAAGAACTGGAAGCCTTACCGGGCATCGGTCGCTCTACCGCAGGCGCCATCCTGTCTATCAGCATGAATCAGCGGGCAGCCATTCTGGATGGTAACGTCAAGCGTGTACTGGCCCGTTGCCTGGGCATCAGTGGCTGGCCGGGCGAGAGTGCCACACTGAAAGCACTATGGCAGGCAGCTGAGGAGCTGACCCCGACCGAGCGGTTCGCAGACTACACCCAGGCGGTTATGGATCTGGGTGCAACA
>JAGRIO010000188.1 GCA_020443225.1 Pseudomonadales bacterium | reverse complement strand
CAGGCGCTGGTGATGCTGAATCTGCTGCCGGACGCGACACAGGCAACCTCCCGCTGGCAATACTGGAAGGCACGAATACTCGCGCTCACGGGTGAGCCAACCGAGACAACTGCGGCGACGGAAATTTACCGGCAGTTGGCCGGTGGACGGAATTTTTACGGTTTCCTGGCGGCTGACAGACTGGGGTTGCCTTACAATTTTGAAGACGAGCCGGCGGACGTGGGGATGGAAGAAATTCTGTCGCTGGAATCCACACCTGGCATTGAGCGAGCGCTGGAACTCTTTGCGATGGGTGATCTGGTACAGGCACGCCGGGAGTGGTTCAGCACCACAAGGCAGTTTTCACACCGTGAAAAAATCGTCGCCGCCCAGGTTGGTCGGAAGTGGGGCTGGCACAAGCAGGCAATTCAGTCGATGATCGACGCGGAAGCCTGGAATGATCTGAGCGTCAGATTCCCACTGGCTTATCTGGATACCTTCGTCTCAGCTGCACGCAAAACTGACATTCCCAGCCAGTGGGGTATGGCAATCGCCAGGCAGGAAAGCGCCTTCATGGCGGATGCCAGATCCGGTGCCGGAGCCATGGGACTCATGCAACTACTGCCGGACACAGCCAGAATGACGGCCCGCAGAAACGGCATTCCCTACAAATCACGTCAGGATCTGATCGACCCCCATACCAATATTACCCTTGGCACGGCTTATCTTGGCGCCATGCTGCGACGCTTCAACAACAACCGGGTCATTGCTTCTGCCGCATACAACGCGGGTCCATCCAGGGTTTCCGGCTGGCAGGACGGATCTTTACCGCTGGATGTCTGGATAGAAACCATCCCTTTCACCGAGACCCGGAACTATGTGCAGAATGTGCTGATGTTTTCAACAATCTACGGGCGCCTGACAGGTCATGACATCCCCCTGATCTACCCTTCTGAATGGGAAGACTTTGCAGCTGAAAAACCACTGCAGAGCGTGGCACTCAACCCTGCACAACCCTGAACGTGCGATCCCGCGCACCGATGACCCGTCACATCAATGGAGTGCAAACCTCAGTCAATCATTATCCGTTTGCGGTCCTGTACTTTCCCGAGATTCGTCTATGCTTTGAAGAGGTGCTGACAACACCGGGTTCTCAATTTCGACAGGCAGACATCTATGGCAGTATCACTCACCTCGAGGACAGAAAAACCGGATCTGGACTGGAGTCAGGTCCGCGAAACCGTGGTCATGCTCTACCTTTCCGCTGCACAGATCGAATCCGCCATGCGGGAGGGCAATCAATCTGTCCATGATCTCACCGATGCGTTTACGCGGATATCAGCGGCGAGTGATAAGTTCAAGAAAGCCGTCACCGAATCCCACGACTCATTACTGGATGCTGCCAGAGTTGCCGCTGCAGATATTGACCAGGAAGTTCAGGGCTCAGTCGTCGCATTTCAGTTCCACGACCGCATCACCCAGCGCCTGAACAACGTGACTTCAGCGCTGCGTAAGCTCAGCGAACTGATCGGCTCCAGCGAGCGACTGTATAACCCCGCTGAGTGGCGCATGCTGCAGGTGGATATTAAAAATGGCTACACCATGGAAGCGGAACGGCTGATGTTCGAGCACATCATGATGGGCGCCACTGTCGAAGAGGCCCTGGCTATTTACGAGCACAACTTCAACAAGGACGATGAGCAGGACCAAGACTCGGATGATGACATCGAATTTTTCTGACATCAGTCACCTGCCGGTATTGATGGCGCGGCAACCAATCTTCGACCTGAGCAATAATATAGTCGCTTATGAGTTGCTGTTCAGACAGTTTAACCCTGATGCCGCCGAAGTTATTGACGGTGACGCGGCGACCAGCGAAGTACTGCTGGATGCATTTACAAACCTGCACATCGCGGATGTTCTGGGTGACAAAAAGGCTTTTATCAACTTCACCCGTAATTTGATTGGCAACCCTCTGCCCTTCGATAAGTCACGACTGGTCATTGAAGTTCTGGAGGATGTTGAATGTGACGCTGAACTGGTGGAAGTGCTGAATGAGCTGTCAGCTTCTGGTTATACGATTGCGCTGGATGACTTCACCTCTGAGGGAATTACCGGTTCACTGGCGGCCCACGCCGACATCATTAAGGTGGACGTTCTTGAATTCAATCCACAAACCCTGAAAGAGGAAGTAGCCAGACTGCGGCCCTTCAACAAAATTCTGCTGGCTGAGAAGGTCGAGAACCACCATATCTACAACTACTGCAAGGGACTGGGGTTCAGTCTGTTTCAGGGTCACTATCTCAGTAAGCCAGAGCTGATATCCGGCCGCAAGGTTCCGGCTGCAAAACTGGTGGTACTGAACCTGCTGCAGAAGCTTCAGGACCCGGATTGCGAAATCTCGGAACTGGAAAGCCTGATCAATCAGGATCCGGTACTGTGCATTAAAGTGCTGAAGCTGGCGAATTCATCGCTCTATTCACCCCGGTCGCCAGTGGAAACCATTGGCAGAGCGATCACCTACCTGGGTCTGGGTCAGATGCGAACACTGGTCACCATGCTGGCGCTGTCGAATCTGAGCGACAAGCCCAATGCACTGAAAATCCAGTGCCTGGTGAGAGCCAGAATGTGCGCGCTGCTGGGGAGGGAAATCCTGCCAGAAGCAGAGCAGTCCTGCTTCGCCGTTGGCTTGCTGGCATCGCTGGATGCATTTTTCGATCAGCCCCTGACAGATATCCTCGACAGTTTCCCTCTGGCGGCAGAAATTCGTGACGCTATTCTGCATTACAAAGGCGACTACGGCATGATTCTCCGGGCGGTGCGATTGCACGAAGACGCCCGCTGGAATGCCATCGACTGGTCTTATTTTCTGACCCGGGGTATCGATCACAATACCTTCAACCGGTTTTATCACGACAGCATCACCTGGCAGGCGGAAGCCGACCTGCTGTAAGCACTGGCCTGGCTCAGAAGACGTCGCCACTTTGGTTTATACTGCGTCTTTTACAGAGACTGCAGCAGATCCATGACTTCAGCAATGATCGATATCGGCGCCAATCTGACGCACGAATCCTTCCAGAACGATTTTGACGATGTACTGCAACGGGCCATTGATGCCGGCATCAGTCATATGATGGTCACCGGCGCTTCTGCAGAAGGAAGTCGCCAGGCGCTGGATCTGGCCCGTCGCCACCCTCAGCTGCTGTCTGCCACGGCCGGAATACATCCGCACCATGCCGAAGAAACCACCGACGAGGTGATAGCGTTGCTGCGGGAACTTTCAACCCAGACGGAAGTACGCGCCATTGGTGAAACCGGCCTGGATTACTTCCGGGATTTTTCACCCCGGGATGTACAAATGCGCTCATTCCGGGCTCACCTGGCCCTGGCAGTTGAAACCGGCCTGCCCATGTTCCTGCATGAAAGAGACGCCAGTGAAGATTTCGCGGCGGTACTGAGCGAGTACCGTCATAACCTGTCGGACGTCGTGGTTCACTGCTTCACCGGTGATGCAAAGGCGCTGCGGGCCTATAGGGACATGGACTGCTACATCGGCATCACCGGATGGTTATGCGATGAACGCCGTGGCAGCCACCTGATTTCACTGCTGCATGACATACCTGTTGACCGGCTGATGATTGAAACCGACGCGCCCTATCTGATGCCGAGGACCATTCGCCCCAAACCCAAATCGCGCCGCAATGAGCCGCACTATCTGACCTGGGTCAGGGACAAAGTCGCCGAAGTGCTCGGCATGTCGCCAGAAGAGATTGCTGCCCGGACCAGAGCCAATGCACAGCGTTTTTTCCGGCTGGAAGCCTGAAGCAGTGATCGTTCAGCTTTACACCACCCTTGGCTGCCACCTGTGCGAGCTGGCTGAAGAGCTGCTGATGCAGGCTTTACGATCCGGCATCAGTTTCAGCATCGAGGCCACAGAGATAAGCAACTCTGACGAGTTAATTGAGCGGTATGGCATACGCATTCCCGTCATTCGCTGCAACGGTTCTGATCGCGAGCTCGGCTGGCCATTTTCCCTGGCACAACTTCAGTTGTTCCTGCAGGAGGAACAGGGTCGCTTGAATCATGAGTGCCGGCAGGACTAAGCTCTCACGAAGTTGTCGCAGCACGACAGGAGAAAATTATGCAAACAGCGCCCTACGGCACCTGGAAATCCCCTATCAGCAGTGATCTGATCGTCGCCGAAACCATCGGTCTGGCGCAGCCGTTCTGGTGGCAGGGAGACCTGTGCTGGACAGAAAGCCGGCCCGGTGAAGGCGGTCGCAATGTGCTGGTGCGACAAACTGCAGACGGGCAGAAAACAGACCTGACGCCCCCACCATTTAACGTCCGTACCCGGGTGCATGAATATGGCGGCGGTGCCTGTTGGTTCGACGATCAGGTCATCTGTTTTTGCCATTTCGACGACCAGCAGATCTACCTGATTGACACTGCCGGAAACATTTCTCAACTGACGCAAGCACCAGAATTGCGGTTCGCCAACGGTCTCATTGACCGGTCAGGGAACCGCATCATCGCCGTCGTCGAGCGCCATGAAACTGAAGACCAGTCTCCGGATAACTATCTGGCTGCTATCGATCTCAGCACCGGGGAATGCCACGAACTGACGGCAGGGCATGACTTTTACTCCTCACCTGTCCTGAGCCCCGACGGCAACACCCTCGCCTTTATCACCTGGGATCACCCCAACATGCCCTGGGATGGCACCACCCTGTGGGAACTTGACCTCAACAGTATGGCACTGGCTGCAGTCTGTGGAGGCACCGATGAGGCGGTCATGCAGCCCCAATACGACAACGAGGGGCGTCTGCACTTTATTTCCGACCGGTCTGGCTGGTGGAATCTGTATCGCCGTGACGGCGGTCAACAGACTAACCTGCTTCCCGCAGAAAGTGATCTGGGCGGCCCGCACTGGGTCTTCGGATTACGTGACTACTGGCTTCAGGATGACAGAATTATATTGTCATATACCGAACATGGTGAGACGAAGCTAATTGAACTCAACCCTGACAGTGACACTATAGTGGCGCTGCCGGTAACGGACAGCCAGATATCCGGGCTGTACGTGAAAGGGCCGCTCATTGCCTGGGTAGGCGCATCGCCGACAAGCTTTCCCTGCATCAGAACCATGAACACAGAGACCGGCAATACTCAAACCGTCAGATCCGTCTCATCGCTGACATTCAGCCCTGCAGATATTTCTGTACCGCGACTTATCACCTACCCCACTGCAGACGGCGACGTGGCCCACGGCTACTACTACCCACCGGCAAACAAGGAGTTTTGCGGTCCTGAATCGGAAAAACCACCACTGATGATCGCCTTGCATGGGGGACCTACTTCTGCTGCCAGTACTGAACTCAGACTGCCGCGCCAGTACTGGACTTCCAGAGGCTTTGCGGTCTTTGACATCGACTACAGAGGTTCGTCAGGTTATGGCCGTGCCTATCGCGAAAAACTGAAACTGCGCTGGGGTATTGCTGATGTGGAAGATTGTGTCTGGGGTGTCCGGCATCTCATCAGTGAAGGCCTGGCAGACCCGGACCGGGTGACGATCCGCGGCGGCAGCGCCGGTGGCTATACCACACTGGCCGCGCTCGCCTTTACAGATACCTTCAGCGCCGGCGCCAGTCACTATGGAATCGGTGACCTGATGACGCTGGCGACAGATACCCACAAGTTCGAATCCCGTTACCTCGACAGTCTTATTGGTCCTTACCCTGAGCAAGAAGCAGAATACAAAGCCCGGTCACCCATTAACCATATTGATAAACTGGCCTGCCCGGTGATTTTCTTTCAGGGTCTGGAAGACAAAGTGGTACCGCCCAATCAGGCCGAAGCCATGGTGGCAGCGCTGGCAAACAAAGGGATTCCTGTCGCCTATGTACCGTTTGAAGGCGAACAGCATGGCTTTCGTAAAGCCGACAACATTAAACGGGCGCTTGATCTCGAGTTCTGGTTTTACAGTCGGATCTTCGGTTTTGAACCAGCAGACAAAATTGCCCCGGTTGAAATCAGAAACCTGCCCACATGATTACCCTGATTCAGTGTCAGCAGCTCAGCCATTGCGTTAGCACACGGCCGCTGTTTTCGGATCTGCAGTTTACGATTTCATCTACCGACAAAATCGGACTTGTGGGTTACAACGGCTGTGGCAAATCAACGCTGTTTTCGCTGCTCAATCTTCGAACCGAGCCGGATGAGGGCGAAGTAGCGCATGGCAGTCAGCTACGGCTGGAAACGGTTGAACAGTTTATCAGCCCCGCATTGCTGACAATGACGCTGGCAGAGGCGGTGGCAGACAAGCTACCGGAAGAAGAGAAATCCTGGCGGGACTATCAGGTCGGGCAAATTCTCACGGAGCTGGCATTTGAGCCAGACCAGTTTGACTTCCGGGTCAGCGATCTGAGTGGTGGACAGCAAAACCGGCTGATGTTTGCCCGCGCCATGATCAATGAACCCAACCTGATTCTGTTCGATGAGCCAACGAACCATCTGGATCTGGCCACCATTTTGCTGTTCGAACAGTACCTGCAGAACTTTAATGGTGCCTTTGTGCTGATCTCCCATGACAGGGCTTTTCTGGATGCAGTTACCAACCGGACCCTGTTTCTTCGGGACCAGACCATTCACAGCTTTGACCTTCCCTACAGCCTTGCGCGAGCGGCTCTGGAAGCACGGGACGAAGCAGATGCACAACGACTGGCTGTTGAAGAAAAGACGATCTCGAGGCTGAAAGTCAGCCAGAAACGCATCGACAGCTGGGCCCGGGCCCACGAAAGCGAGAAGCTGGCCCGCAAGGCCAAAAGTATGGAGAAGCGCATTGAAAAGCTGGAGGCCGATAAAACCCAGGTCACTCAGGGCAGCCAGTGGCAGCTGAACCTTGAAGTCCGGTCCAGCAGGGCCAACCGCCTGCTGCAGATTGAAAACCAGGTCATCCACAGCCCTGGGGCTCAGCCCGTACCCCTGTTTAGTATTGACGACTTCTTCATTCGCCCCGGAGAGCGTGTAGCCTTGCTGGGCCACAATGGTACCGGCAAAACCAGCCTGATCAGCCAGATCATCAGTGGCTATGCCGGTCAGCATCAGACCGTCATCTTCAATCCCCAGTGCAAGATCGGCTACTACGATCAGGAACTCGGCCAACTACCGGGCAATGCCACCATTATCGGGGCCGTCCGGTCTGCCTGTCCGGGTAAGGAAGATGACTATCGCAATGCGCTGATCAAAACCGGCTTTGCCTGGCAGGAATTTGATAAGCCAGTGTCGGTATTGAGCGGCGGTGAAAAAGCGCGGCTTATGTTTCTGATTATCCGCATGAACCAGCCCAACTTCCTGATTCTGGATGAGCCGACCAACCACATCGATATCTACGGCAAGGAAGCACTGGAAGAAGAATTGCTGTCATCGGGAGCCACACTGCTGCTTACTTCCCATGACCGCGCCTTTATGGATGCTGTCGCCCAGCGCTATGTACTGATTCACAACGGTAAACTGCAGGAAATTGATGACCCGGCGCAGTTTTATAATCTGGAACGACCAGCGCCTGCCAGCAATGTCGCGGCCCAACAGATTGAACCGAACCCGAATCCGGCGGCTTCAGTTACCAGCACCAGCAGCGATTCCGGAGAGGAGATACTGCAGCGCATCCTGACCCTG
>JAGRIO010000187.1 GCA_020443225.1 Pseudomonadales bacterium | reverse complement strand
CCTGATCGATGACAATTTCTCTGCCAGCTTCAGCCTCGGACTGCTTGATACTGAATTCGACCAGTTTATCAATGAATTTGGCGAGGATTTATCAGGCCGCGATCAGTCACAGGCACCTTCCTATACCTGGCAACTGGGTCTCAGCTACGAGCGTGACGGCTGGAATGCAGGCCTGTCTGCCGATGGCAGGGATGCCTTCTATTTCTCTGATCGCCATGACGTGAAAAGCACCCGCTACACCCTGCTCAACGCCTCACTTGGCTATCGACAGGACAGCTGGGAAATCAGTCTGTGGGGACGTAATCTGGGTGATACAGACTACACCATCCGGGGCTTTGGCAGCTTCGGAAATGATCCGCGCAAAGGCTATGTCACTGAACCCTATGTTCAGTTCGGCGAGCCCGCGGTTTACGGCATCACCCTGACCCTCAGTTACCAGTAGAACCCATGAACCAGCCACCAGCCAGCACACCTGAACAGCGTGCCAGCAACCTCAATCAGGAAGTTCAGTATGGAAACCTCTGTTGATATCAGTCTTTATCCGCTTAGCGAAGATTACCTGCCGGCCATACGGGATTTTATCCAGCGGGTGAATGATACACCCGGCATTCATGTACGCAGGAACGACCTGAGCACCCAGTTATTCGGTGACTACGACCTGGTCATGGATACCCTGAAGCTGGAAATTCGTCGCAGCTGGGAGCAGCACGGCAAAGGTATATTTGTCATCAAGTTTCTGCTGGATGATTTGCGGGGAATCGGAGCCGACTCCGAGTGAGTCTGCTTCTGGAACAGTTGCTGACCACTTCCTGGCCAGAGCTGATTGCCGTCGTTCTGGCGGTGATCTATCTGCTACTGGTGGTCAGGGAAAATATCCTGTGCTGGTATGCGGCATTCATATCTACTGCCATTTTTCTCTGGATATTCTGGGACGTCCACTACTACATGGAAGCTGCACTACAGGTCTTCTATCTGGTGATGGCTGTCTACGGTTATTTTCAGTGGCGGCAAGCCGCGCCGGCTAATGACGAGCATGGCCTCAGTATTTCTACCCGCCCATGGCGGTGGCACCTGCGCTGCATTGCCGCCGTGCTGCTTGTCAGTGTCGGCTCCGGATACCTGCTGACCTGGTATACTGATGCCCGACTGCCCTTTCTGGATTCGCTGACCACCTGGGCGAGTGTGGTGACAACCTGGATGGTAGCCCGCAAGATACTTGAGAACTGGCTGTACTGGCTTGTCATTGATAGTGTCTCTATCTATCTGTACCTGGATAGAGCCCTGTATTTCACTGCGTTATTATTCACCATCTATATCATCATCATCGGATTCGGCTGGCGCACATGGTACCGCCAATATACCCGGCAACAGACGACGCCCGCATCAGCCAGGCCCTGAGCAACTGGCGTCAGTGGAGTCGTCAGCAACCTAAGCTTATCCGCCGTTTACCTGGGGAATCTCACCTGAACCTGCTGGTCAGCGATGGTGGGCGATTGCGCGTGGTGAAATGCTGGCGGGCGTCCAGCCCGCATGGTGCTGACTTTGCTGTCTGTGCGGCAATTCAGGCGGAGATGGCCGGCCACGACCTGACCCCGGCATTACTTTACCAGGGTGACAAAATACTGGTCAGTGACTATTGTGCCGGCGACACCTTCGATATCCGTCAGCACCAGCACCTGCTGCCGGTACTGGGAGACATAATTGCGCAGGTTCATGCAATGGCACCAGTCTGCGTTGTGCCGGAACTGGACCTTGCAAGCCATCTGGAAAACTTCGTCACCCTGCTGCAGAACCACCCCGATACCACGGCCGGTCTGGCAGATCTGGCCTGGCAGGCATTGCACAGGGTAGACCGCTTCCTGCCAGACCAGACTGAACCGGCTTTCTGTCATAATGATCTGAACCCTGCCAACATCATTGTTAGTGGGAATACCCTGCAACTGCTTGACTGGGAATATGCAGCACTTGGCAATCCACTGTTTGATCTGGCAGTGTTCTGCCACGAAGCGGCGCTGAGTGAACAACAGCAGGCAGCTTTGCTGCACAGCTGTCTGCCAGCACTATCACCTTCACAGCTACAAGCCATGCTGCTGGTGTATGATTTGCTGCAGATTCTGTGGCGCCATCTTTATGCAGCAGCGCGTCAGGACACCCTGAATTTGATGCGTGTGCTTCTGCAGGACCTGTAACCCGTCGGCAGACACGGACCGCGCTGTATGGCCGCAAGCAACGTTGTATAGCCAGGAACAACGTGACGTTGAGGGGAATAACCAAGGCAAAAGCACAGACCCTGCAGGCACATGCCTGATAAACTGCGCATGACTAAAAAGGATTTTAAGGCAGTGACCAGACTTTCAATGAAATGCTCAGCGCCCGCCCGTCACCGCGACCGGGGTCTCCTGGAGTGGATGGCCCTGCTGCTCACTTGTATGCTCAGCCTGTTTCCAGTCAGCGCTGGTGCAAACGAGAATACAACAGCTGAAGCTACGCCTTTCGCAATGAGCGTCTATCTGTATCGCTCAGAAGGCCCTTTTCCAACCCTCGACCCTGTGATTGGGCTCGGGCAGGTGGCCGGACTACCGTTTGAAAAACTCAATGACAGCCACTTCAATCTGGGCTTCACCATCGACAGAGTCTGGGTCAAGGTGCGTATTACAAACCTCTCGCACGCCAGCCAGAGCCGAATGCTGGAAACTGGGCAGCGCTATATGCGCCCACTGATTGTCTACGAGCAGCGGCGCCCCGGTAACATGACGAGGCTTCTGTATAACGATCAGTTCCAGTCTTTCTCAGAGCGACCGGTCGATTTCCGGGATCTTACCCTGCCGCTGGATTTCGCCCCGGGCGAAACAAAAACCCTTTTTCTCTATGTCGGCAGTGGCGGCGAACTGGCACTGAACCTGACACTGTCAACACCAATGGAGGTCATAAACCGTAATTTTCTGGAACTGGCGAGAGCAACATTCTTTCTCGGCACAATATTTGTGCTGATGTTGCTGAGCCTGTTTAAATTTAACACCTATCGTGATCCGGTTTATCTGATCTACAGCGCCCACCTGATAGCCGTGTCACTGTACTTCGTGCATCTGGATGGTTTCACTTTCCAGTTCCTGTGGCCAGATTCACCACGATTCAATGCAGTCTGCAGCCGCCTGCTCGCACACATCAACAATCTGATGTTACTGGCCCTCGCCTACCGGCTGTTCAACCTGCGCACGCTGGAAGGGTATTTCCGCTATGTCATGACTGGCAGCCTGATTGTCAGTGGAATTTGCGTGCTTCTCATCCTGATCATCAATCCACAGTTTTCCATGCAGATCAGCGTTCTCAATGCCGGCATACTGGGTTTTTCGATGATGATGCTCAGCTTCTTTACCTGGCTACGCAACATACCCGGTGCGGTTTATCTGATGGTAAGCTGGTTCGGCGCGTGCATGGTCATGAGTTGGGTAGGGTTGGGTATCATGGGTGTAATCAGTGAAACACACTTTTCCATTGCACCCCTTAAGTTTGCAGGTATAAGTCACGCATTGCTGACTTATATTGCACTGACAACACATTCCGGGAAAGATCCCGGCAGACAATACAACTGGGCTGCAGACAGCAAAGGGCGGCCGCTGGCGCTGGAGGGCAATTATGGAGATAGAGAATCCACTTGGTGAAGAAATAGCGCAGGTTCAGAAAGTGTACGACATGCTGACGGAATTCTTCGTGAATTACAGCATGCAGGTAATCGGTGCGCTGATCATTCTGATTGCAGGTTACTACATAGCCCGTGCCTGTTCGCGCTGGGTGGTAAGAATGCTGACCACCCGGAATCTGGACATCACACTCAGCGAGCTGATTGGTTCTATTACCTATTTCGCTGTGCTTTTCTGTTTCGTGGTCATTGCCCTGGGTAAGTTCGGCATTTCCATCACCCCCTTTGTCGCCGCGTTGGGCGCATTCACTCTGGGTGCCGGTCTCGCTGTACAGGGTATTGTCTCTAACTATGGGGCTGGTTTTTCCATTATTCTCACCCGCCCCTTTGTAGTGGGGAATACCCTGACGGTGCAAGGCGTTTCCGGCGTTGTGGAACAGATCAGGCTTGCCTATACCGTCCTGTCGACAGAGGACGGAGAGAAAATCACGATTCCCAACAGAGAAATCATCGGCCAGATTCTGGAGAATTCCTTCGAGTACAAGCTGGTTGAAACCCGCCTGGCACTGGATCCTCAGACAGACCCGGAAGCGGCCATTGCCGCACTGACGAACGCCTTGCAATCCGCGCCGGAAATCGCCAGCGAACCTCCACTACAGATTGGCATTGATGATTTCACTGACTTTAACATCCGCATCGGCGTACGCTTCTGGGTACCCACCGCCAGCTACTACCAGGCTCGTTATACTATCAACGGGCTGATTTACCGGACGATTAAAGCGGCAGATATCCGGCTGGCCGTGCCCCGTCAACAGATTCAGATGCTGAATGGCGGCTGACAGCCAGCGGGACTCCCAATGGTGGCTGGCCTCTGTTTTAATAGCGCGCTCAAGTCAGTGGAGAAACAAACATGAAGAACCTGTTCTCAGTAGAAGGCAAAGTCGTTCTGGTCACCGGTGGTTCCAGAGGCATTGGGGAAATGATCGCCGCCGGGTTTCTTGCCAATGGGGCAAAAGTCTATATCTCATCACGCAAGGCAGATGTATGTAACGCCACCGCTGAGCGATTGATGAAAGAATACGGTGGCGAGTGCATCTCTATGCCCGCGAACCTGGCGGAAGTTGGTCCGATCACCGAATTCGCTGCTGATCTCGCCAGCCGCGAGGAAAAGCTCGATGTACTTATCAACAATGCGGGTGTTTCCTGGGGCGCGAGTCTGGACGATTTTCCCGAAGCCGGCTGGGACAAGGTCATGGACACCAACGTCAAGGGTGTGTTCTTTCTGACCCAGAAATTGCTGCCTCTGCTGCGCAAGGCTGCTTCAGCTGAGAATCCGGCACGGGTCATTAACATTGGTTCCATCGACGGGCTGCAAACCCCGGCTTTTGAGACCTTCTCATACGGCCCGTCAAAAGCCGCCGTTCATCACCTGACCCGGGTACTTGCGGCACACCTGACAAAACAGCACATTATCTGTAACGCCATTGCACCAGGTCCCTTCCCTACCTGGATGCTCAGCACTGGCGTCGGCGGTGGTGGTAACACAGATATCGACTGGAGTTCCATTTCTAAAACCAACCCTCGCGGTCGGGTCGGAACACCAGAAGATATAGCCGGACTCGCCATCTTTCTGTCTTCACGGGCCGGAGCCTACACTGTGGGTGAAGTCATTACCTGCGATGGCGGCGTTACCTACGCCAGCTGAGGCAGCAGGGCCAGCGCTGCTAAAATATGCCCGCTTTATCCCGACACAACCGGGGTAAAGCAGGGCTTATTCGCCGAAGCTGACCGCTCTGAATACTTACGCGTCAGAATGGGCCCTTGGGAAGGGATAGGTTGCACCTTCCGGTAGTGGCACATCAAACGTATTCAGGGTCATACACACTCCAGTGTAAAAGCCAGCGACATTAATGATTTCCGCGACACCCCGTTCACCATAACAGGCCACGGCCGCATCATAGGTTTCAGGTGCAACCTGATGCGTCTGAATCAGCTCATGGATCAGCTGCCAGGTTACCCGGTCACCTTCGTCGACCTGCGGGTCCGAAAAATCCGGTTTCTCGTTAGCCCTGACTGCCTGAATCACCGCTTCCGGCAAGCCGGCATCACGGGCCATGGGTTCATGGGCATACCATTCAAACTGCGCTTCCCAGTATCTGCCAATCATAATGATGGCAAGCTCAATATAGCGGCGATCAACTTCGGTTCGAAAGCGAAAGAAGCCTCCCAGAGCATTCAGCCGCCGCCCCATCTCCGGGCTGGTTACCCAGATATCAAAGGGTCCCCCAATATGACCATCCGCTACGACTTTGCGGCCCTGACTGATTTTTTCGTAGATCTCTTTTTCTTCTGGCGAAAATTCACTGACTGGTCGCCGGATTTGTCTGGACATCTGATTTCCCTCGGGTTGATTAAAAGCGAATTCGTTCCCGACCGCTCAGGCCGGTTAACCATACTAGCGAGTCCCTTAGTCTGGCTCAAACAGCTTTCACAGGTGTTTGTTTCGCCGCGCCAGGTGGATTAGATTACTAGCCCGAATCACAGGAGGGAAATTTATGCAGAAAGAAGACATCAAACACATTGGCGTTGTTGGCGGGGGTGTTATGGGCGGCGGCATCGCTCAGGTGCTGGCTGTTGCCGGATACCGGGTAACCATCCGCGATATTTCTGAGCAGGCAGTGGAAGACTCACGGCAAGCCATCGTAGAGGGTAAATGGGGCGTTAAACGCGCAGTGGAAAAAGGCAAAATGGGCTTTGATAATGCCCTGCAGGTGATCGAGCTGATCAGCTACTCCACCGATATTCAGGATCTGAGTGACTGCGATCTGATCATAGAGGCAGTGCCAGAGAAAATGGAGATCAAGCAAGCGGTATTCAGCGAGCTCGACGGCATTGTCAAACCGTCGGCCATCTTCACATCAAACACGTCTGGCCTCGTGATTCAGGAAATTGCTGAAGCTGTGTCTGCGGATCGCAGGCAACGATTTCTGGGCATGCACTTCTCTAACCCGGTGCCCGTCATGACCATGTGTGAAATCATCACTACGCCTCAGGCAGACCAGAATGCTATCGACGCGGTGGTGGCTGTAGCGGCGGCGTCGAAACGTGCCATCTCGATGGTCAGGGATGCACCCGGCACCTATGGCTTTATCCTGAACCGGGTATTTGCTGCCGCAGCCCGCGAGGCCCGCAAGATTGTCGAAGACGGCCTGGCAACCCCGGAGGATGTCGACAAAGCCATGATGACGGGTCGTAACTGGCCAGCAGGTTTCTTTGGTCACCGGGGCGGCATTGGCAAGCAGTGGTAACAGTGAGTCTGTCAGTCACAGCGAAGTGGTGACTGGACAATCACCACTTCCTGACTAAGCTAACTGAGGTGCAGTCTGCCTTTACGACATCTGGGCAGGCACTACACACCGGCAAGAGCTGTTGAGATCAGTCTCAAGTATCCGTCCATGCGCCTAGATTTATGCCATCTCTCTGAAAATCAGTCAGATTGACTGAGCACAAACCGATTGACCGACTGCAGCCCTGAAAGGATGCTTGAACCGTGAAACAGTCGTTACTTCTGAGTCTGGCCCGCACCGGGTGGCAGCTGAACCTTACTGTCATTTCTGCGTTAGTGCTTTTTTTCGCGATCAGCGTTGGCACATTGCTAGGCTGGGAAGAAGACCGCATCAGACTGAACCTTGACTAGGAAATTGCGCTCGAGCTCACCAGTCTCACGGCCTACATGGACGAGCGCTTCGCCTATCATGCTACTAATTTATTCTATTTCGCCAGGCTTGCCCCGGCAGCAGGGATACTGAGCTGCGATAACCGCAGTGAATGCCAGCTATCAGGTATGAAGAGCATCGTCTGCAAGCAGTTTGATAATAATCAGCTGGTATGGGACTTTAAACGGTAGACCCGGGACAACCAATGCCCGGTATCTCCGTAGAATGCGCACACAGACGACCCGGAAGGTAACATAAAGCTGCCTGTGGATATTCAGACACTGGCGGAACAACACGGCATAGACCTG
>JAGRIO010000186.1 GCA_020443225.1 Pseudomonadales bacterium | reverse complement strand
GGTGACATTGCCTTTGACCCGCGGATCAACGATAAAACTCTTACCGGTGATCGCAGATATCTGGGTGACAAACTCGCGAATGTCAGCATTCTTGAGGTTAATCTTCCAGCTGTCCTGCGCCTGTGCGGTGACTGCCAGCGTCAGACCGGACACCAACAGCGCGATCAGGATGGACTTGGATGCCTTGAAAAACATAGGCTGTTTGAATCCTGTGAAAAAATAGATGTTACTGTATATGCCTGCGGAACTGAATCGGCTCCGCTCCAGGCCCCTGTTACATATCCGGTATTGGTACAGTCAGAAAAAACCGCCGGTCATCCCGCTGAATCTCCACCCTGACCCGTTTGGATTCCAGCGCCTGATCGATGAGCTGTGAATCATTGTAAATGTTCCCCACTGGCGTGCCGTTGACTGACAACACCACATCGCCTTCCTGTAAGCCAGCCTGCAGCATGGCCTGAGAGGGCAGTTCATTGCCAATCCGGTAGCCGGCGGATTCGCCTTCTGCCACCGGACTGACTCCCAGTTCGGTCAACACACCGGCCGGGTCAGAATCGATCCTGTCCCGGTACTCGTTTACGAAGTTGCGCAGATTTTCACCGGGTTGCGCAGGTCTTGATCCGGCGCCGCCGCTACCGCTGGAGATCTGACGCTGCGCGATGCGTTCCCTGATCTGCTGCAGACGCGTCAGCTGATCGTCCTGGTCTGGTGCTTCCGGCAGTGAAGGCGCGTTGGCGCCCGATGCAAACTGTTGCCGGATGACGCTGTCGGAGAACATCAGCTTCTCGACCCTGCCACCACGTTTAATCAGGATATGATCTTCAAACACCGCATCAAGCGTTGCGTTACCCGGAAGCCTGTCACCGATGCGATACAACTCCCCGTTTTTACCTTTTTCCGCGACGATAGCGGTGGAGTCTGCGGCGGCATCAGCGGTGAAAACGCCCTGTAGTTCCAGATTGAGCCGGGTTTCGGGTGCATCCACGGCAACTGGTGCTGCAGTTTCCTCAGCCACGACGCCAAACAGGTTCAGCTCGCTCAGATTGATTTCCGGTGTTTTGCTGACCGGGTCGCGGCTGCCGGTCACCGGTGGCGGGGTGGGTTCCTGAAGGTTATCGAGCACAAACAGGGTGGACTGAGCAATGGTGGCAGCGATGGCAATGACCATCAGGAATATCACGACACCAGCAATTCGCTGACCGTGACGCTGTATGATTTCAGAAAAGCTTTCCACCCATCTTACTCCTGAATCTGTCTTCCGTATTGCTTGCCCGAACCAGAATGACCGTATCGGGTAAGGGTTTCTTCAGAACAGTTTTTCCTCAAACTGTAGCACAGTGTCTTCGGGACTTGACCCACCTGGCCAGGGGATACGTGCCAGATCAAACAAGCGTGCCTTAACTTCTACCACTGCCCAGCCATTGGGTCTGAGGACGATGTCTATCAGGGCTGCCTGGTTGTTATGTAACCTGAGCTGCAGATTCTTGTCTGCCATGGATATATCAGCCCGCAATGGCGGCAAAAAAATCGTCTGGCCATTGTGTGGGCTGTCGTAATAGATCTTGCCACCGGACCAGTCCGCATGACCTTCTGCTGCGGTGAACCAGCGCTGATCGGTTGTCAGCCCGATGTCTGACAATACCACTTCACCACTGAAATTCAGTCCGTAGTTCGTGCTGACCAGATTGATGAAATCGCTGCCGATAGTGCCTGTCAGTTCTTCAATTCTGGTTTCCGACTGACTGACACTGCCATGGCTGTCGAGCCGGTGAGCCTCACCGCTGGCATAGGCAATAAAAGCAATTTTGCCGGATATGAGTTCTGCCGGAGATATTTCCCAGTTCAGCCTGCTGGGAGGGAATGCCCGGTAACGCAAATCAGCATTGCCAGCCCAGACAGTGCCACCTACCCGCAGAACCTGCAGGCCGCTGACCCGCTGATAAACATCGTCTTCCACTGCGTTCCATACTGGTCCGACCGGCGCCCGGGCGATCACCACGACAATAAACGAGAACAGGAATAACAGGCCGAACAGCAGAAACTTTTTCATTCAATCCACTCTGTGATCAGGCAAGCCAGTTGACGACGGACCTGCCGTCTTTGGTAAATCTGATCCAGCCCTGTTCATCCTCGCCTTCCCAACTGCCGGTGCTGCAACGTACCTCGACGCCAAAATGCGCAAACGCAACTTCAGCACAGGCTTCATCGGTCAGCCAGGGACTGCGGTTTTCCCTGAACCAGACAGAGGTGTAACCACCCTTGACCGCATTCTCAAAGATTGTGCAGGGTACGTTGTCAGTCAGTATCACTTCGGTTTTTTCGCCACGCTGGGTTGATTCGCAGATGCCGATAAGGCCGTCGAGCCAACTCAGAATGTCTTCAACGGGCACGCGTTTAAGATAGATTTCAATATCGGGATAGGCCAGAGCCTGAGGTTCACTCATGATTTTCAGGTCCCAGCAGCAGTGACAGTATGTCGGTATAGACAGCGGAAAGTGTCTCCAGTTCGCTGACAGAAGTGCACTCATTCAGCTTGTGGATGGTTTCATTGCAGGGACCGAGTTCCACCACCTGAGTACCGGTTGGCGCGATGAAACGGCCATCAGAAGTACCGCCTGAGGTAGAAAGCTCGGTGTCAATGCCGCACCGGTTACGAATGGCCTGCTGTACTGCCGGTATGAGTTCACCTCCGGTGGTCAGGAAAGGCTGACCTGACAGCGACCAGTTGATCTCATAATTAAGACCGTGACGGTTGAGGATTGCCTCGGTTCGCTCTTTCAGGGTGCTTTCTGTCGATTCGGTGGAGAACCTGAAGTTGAACAGCAATTCAAGCTGACCGGGAATCACATTGGTCGCCCCGGTTCCGCCATGGATGTTGGAAATCTGCATTGAAGTGGCGGGGAAAAATGCATTGCCGGCATCCCAGTGAGTCGCAGTGAGTTCTGCCAGCGCTGGCAGAGCCCGGTGAATCGGATTGTCGGCATCTGCCGGATATGCCACATGACCCTGTATGCCCCGGATGGTGAGCCTGGCGTTGAGCGATCCGCGACGACCGACCCGCACCACGTCCCCCAGCCGCTGACTGCTGGAAGGTTCGCCAACCAGACACCAGTCGATTTTCTGGCCACGCCTGTTAAGGGTTTCCATGACTCTGACGGTGCCGTTAACGGCATCAGCTTCTTCGTCGCTGGTAATCAGAAACCCGATCCGGCCTGCTGGCGCGGGGGTCTGTGCAAGGAACCTCTCGGTCGCCGTGATCATTGCTGCCAGGGAACCCTTCATGTCAGCAGCGCCCCGACCATACAGGAGGTCACCGTCGATTCTGGCTTCGAAAGGATCACTGTGCCACTCATCGAGGGGGCCGGGTGGCACCACGTCGGTATGGCCTGCGAATACGAATAGCGGGCCTTCATCCCCATAGACCGCAAGAAAGTTACTCACGTCTTCAAAAGGCAGCATTTCGGTCCGGAACCCCAGTTTTTCAAGCCGCGCAAGCATCAGCGACTGGCAACCGGCATCATCCGGTGATACTGAAGCGCGATTAATCAGGGCGCAGGTCAGGGCCAGCGTTTCACTGGCGGAGTCGGGCAGCTGGCTCACGGCGTTATTGTCCTGTCAGCATGAGAATCAGTTATGTGCATGTAACTCTTCATTCAGGGTGATGGCGTTCTTGTTGGTGCGGCATTCCACGTGGCCGGTCGACGAGTTGCGGATAAACAGCATGTCAGACTGACCGGCGAGCTCCCGTGCCTTGACCTGCCGGACGAAATTGCGGTCGGCGTCGAATACCTGCACCAGCGTGCTGGCAGTGATATAGAGACCGGCTTCAATGGTACAGCGGTCACCCAGAGGGATACCGGTGCCGCCATTGGCCCCTATCAGACAGTCGCGACCGACAGACAGCACAATCTGACCACCACCGGACAGGGTGCCCATGGTGCTGGCCCCGCCGCCCAGGTCACTGCCGGCACCCATGACAACACCCTGTGACAGACGACCTTCAACCATATTCGGCCCATCGGTGCCGGCATTGAAGTTTATGAACCCTTCGTGCATCACCGTTGTGCCTTCACCCAGATAAGCACCGAGTCTGACCCGGGCACTGTGGGCAATACGTACCCCGCCTGGAATCACGTAGTTAGTCATTCGGGGAAACTTGTCGATAGCGGTTATCTCCAGCACTTCGCCGGCCATCCGTGCCTGCAATTGTGCGGCGGTGACTTCCTCCGGGTCCATGGCACCACGGCTGGTCCAGGCTACATTGGGCAGCTGAGCGAAAATGCCCTCCAGATTCATCTCATTGGGCCGGACATGACGCAGCGATAACAGATGCAGCTTCAGATAGGCTTCCGGTGTGGATGTGATGGCCTCATCGTTAGCGATGATGGTCAGCACCACGGGACTACTGGACTGGCAGACAGTATTCGCCAGTGCTGCCTGAGTATCCGGCAGTTGCTCCGCCAGGGCTGACAACTGTGCTGGGCTTAATTCAATGGCCACATTCCCGCCGCTGTAGCCGGCTGACTCTGCGAATCGTTCCACTTCACCAGCCGCCGGCCGGAATACAGGTTGCGGATAGAAAACCTCCAGCCAGCGACCGGCGCTGTTTTGGGTGCCAATGCCAATGGCGTAGCTGAAGATATCTGTGCTCATGGTGTGCTCCTGAAATGATAGCCGGCGAACAAAAACGCCGGATTATGACGGTTAATAGGTTCTGTTAAAAGTTTGCGCCTGATATCCGCTCAGGTTGTTACCGGCTCAGGCTGTTACCGGCTCAGGCTGTTACCGGCTCAGGCTGCTACCGGCTCAGGCTGCCTGCGGAATTAGCTGCTGATGACTTCAGGCAAACTGACCAGCATGAATGAAATCCCGCAAGCGGGTCGCTGCTTCCACACACTCATCCACTGTTGCTACCAGCGCCATCCGGACCCGCCCGGCACCGGGATTCAGGCCATTGACTGTTCGTGACAGGTAAGAGCCAGGCAGTACCTTAATGTTGGCCTGTTGCAACAGTGCGCGGGTAAAGGTCTCATCGTCTGTTGGCGTCTCAGGCCACAGATAGAAACTGGCGACGGGCTGCTCCATGTCCCAGGTGCCTGCCAGGGTATCGCGAAAGGCGCGGTACTTTTCCCGGTACAGACTGCGATTGGCAATTACGTGATCTTCATCCTGCCAGGCCAGCACGCTCAGCTGCTGGTTATGCACACTCATGGCGGAACCGTGATAGGTCCGGTACAACAGGAATTTCTCAATAATGCGGGCATCGCCTGCCACATAGCCACTACGCAGGCCTGGCAGATTAGAGCGCTTTGACAGGCTGTTGAAGGCAATGCAGTTGCGGAAATCGTCCCGTCCCATGGCCGCAGCAGCTTCCAGAATCCCGGCTGGCGGCTGATCTTCGCTGGCATAAATTTCTGAATAGCATTCGTCAGAGGCAATCACAAAATCGTATTTGTCACTCAGACGGATCAGTTCCTGCATGGCAGCTATTTCCATTACCGCACCAGTCGGGTTGCCGGGGCTGCACAAATAGAGCAACTCGCAGCGTTCCCATTCCTCGTCAGTGACCACCGAAAAATCCGGGTTGTAACCGGTGGCCTGCAGGCAGGGAACAAACACCGGTTGGCTGCCAGCCAGCAGCGCAGCTCCCTCGTAAATCTGATAGAAAGGGTTAGGCATAATGGTAGTGCTGCCAAACTTACCGTCAATCACACTCTGGGCAAAAGCGAAAAGCGCTTCTCTGGTGCCGTTCACGGGCAGGACCTGAGTTTCCGGGTCAATGGCGGTCTGCAGTTTAAAACGCCGGTCGATAAAACCGCCGATGGCTGACCGCAATTCGGGAATACCCCGGGTCGGGGGATAGGTGCCGAAACCCGCCCTGATCGTAGTTTCGTTCTGATACGCCTCAACCAGAAAGTCCGGTGCGGCGTGTTTCGGTTCTCCCAGCGACAGGGCAATAAAGCGGTCATTGGTCGCTGGCGTGACATCGGCCAGCAAGGCATTCAGCTTCTCAAAAGGGTAAGGGTTCAGTAAATCGAGTTTGTGATTCAAGCGACAACCTTCTGTACATGGTGATCCAGTTCCTCGCACAGTCGCTTCTGTAATGTTTCGCACAGTGCCTGATTGCGAATGGCCTGGTGGTTCTGATCGACGATATAAAAGACATCTTCTACCCGCTCACCCAGCGTGGTGATCTTTGCGCTTTGCAGAACAATGCCCAACTCAATAAAAATGTTAGCAACAACCGACAGCAGACCTGGCCGGTCAGGTGTCGTGACTTCCAGCATGGTCAGGTCGTTGATCAGGTCGTTGCTGATACTGACTTCCGTCTTCACATCGAATTGCTTAAGCAGTCGCGGTGTACGGCGGTTGGTGCGGGCCTTAAACTTGCCCTTGTGAGCGATCTGCTCCAGCAGGGCTTTGCGAATCCGTTCCAGTTTAGCGGGGTCATCTCCAATGGGGTTGCCCTTGCTGTCCAGTACTACAAATGTGTCGAAGGTGACGCCGCTGCCGGATGATGCAATTCTGGCATCGACGATGTTCAGATCCAGGTTGTCAAAGGCCGTGACCGAGGCTGCAAACAAAGCCTCTTCCTGCAGTGCGTGAATAAAGATATGGGTGGCACCGGTATTGTAGCGTTCTGAAAAATCATTCTGGATCAGAATCAGTGGTTCTTCTGACTCACCGTGCTTGCGGATAGCGAGGGTATGCCAGACGATATCGCTGACAGATTCGCGCACGAAGTAGTCTTCATCAACACTGTCCCACAGTTGCAGGATTTCTTCGCTGGTAAGGCCATGCTCACTGAGGCGCTCGATGGCGTGGTTACGGACTTCGGCGATGTATTCTGATTTGTCGACAACTTTTTCCAGACCCTGGCGCAACATTCTTTTGGTATCAAGGTACAACTGACTCATCAGCGATGCTCGCCAGCTGTTCCATAGCGTCGAATTGGTCGCATTGATATCGGCTACCGTCAGGGCATACAGGTAATCCAGCCGGACCTGATCGCCCACGAAGATCGCAAATTCGTGTACGACTTCCGGGTCAAAGATGTCCTTACGCTGAGCGGTTGCTGACATGACCAGATGGTTCTTCACCAGCCAGCACACCAGGTTGGTGTCCCAGGTGCCAAGGTCGTGTCGGGCGCAGAAGTTTCTGGCGATATCGACGCCGAGTTCCGAGTGATCGCCGCCCATGCCCTTGGCAATGTCGTGGTAAAGACCGGCAATGTACAGTAGTTCAACCTTTGGCAGGCGTCGGTGAATGTGAGCGGCAATGGGGAATTTCTGCTCCTGGTTCCTGTAGCGGAATCGACGCATATTCCGCACCACCTGTAAGGTGTGCGCATCGACGGTATAGACATGGAACAGGTCGAATTGCATCTGCCCGATGACGCGGCCAAATTCAGGCAGGTAAGCGCCGAGAATCCCGTAGCGCTCCATGCGCCGAAGCTGACTGAACAAATGTTCGGTCGAGCGTAACAGATCCATGAATAGTCGGGTAACTTCCGGATCAGCACGGAATCTGTCATCAATGCGATGCAGGTTGGCGCTGATCAGCCGGATGGTCGAGGCGCGCACCCCTTCGATCTCAGCCCGGTTGCCCATAATGACAAATAATTCCAGCAGCGCTGAGGGGGTTTCTTCGAATACCCGGTCGTGAGTGAC
>JAGRIO010000185.1 GCA_020443225.1 Pseudomonadales bacterium | reverse complement strand
CCTGGTAAGGAACTTCGTGAAAGGGTGAACCTGGGGTTGGCTGCGGAACTGGCACAAATGCCTGCGGCACCAGCGTCAGGTATATCTGAATAACAAGATCTACCTGAGAACCTGAGTAAAGAGTTGCGCTTGTCGTTCTGACGCGTGTCAGGTTTCTGCTACCTCTCTGCTGCTGGTTTTCAGCGCATCTATCTCCCTGACCGCCTTTGCAGCATCCTTCTCTGCCCGGCGGATACCTGACTTCAACTGCTGGTTGCGAATGGTATTCATGAGTAAGCCGAATCCCACACCGATAAGAAAAGCGAATACCACCCACAATGAGATTGGCAGCTCAATGCTGGTATATCCCAGAAAGGTCAGCGCCACTTCCGTACTGTTGTAGGACCCTGCCAGCAGCGCGAGGGGCGCAATTAGAATCAGTATCAGTCTGAACAGCCATTTTCTGAGAAATGTCACGTAAGGTAACTCCGCTCCTGTATCTGATTGCTGATTATAGGGTGACCAACTGTCTCTTGTCCCCTGACTATCGCACAGGATATTACCTGTTTCGTGACTTACTTCACTGGCCCGGGAAACTTTTACTCTATAATTGCCGACTAAGGTGTTATCTGGTGTCATTTCAGCGACATCAGGAAGAATTCAATACATCTCGTCGTTTCAAATGAGGCATTGCGTACATGGAAGGCTGGTTGCTATACATTCTGGTACTTGTTGCTATCGCCACAGGCTGGTTTTTAGGTCGCCGTGAGCGAAGCAGTGACAGAGTGGTGCACGGGCCCGACTACTATGAGCGCATCAACTATCTGTTGAATGAACAGCCGGACCGGGCAGTTGCCTCCTTTATTCAGGATCTTGAGGTCAACGCTGATACGCTGGATACCCATCTGGCGCTGGGTAGCCTGTTAAGACGTCGCGGCGAGCTGGATAAAGCTGTCGTCGTCCACGAGAACATCCTCGCGGGAAAATCTTTTGGTCGTGATGTCATGCTCAATGTGCAGATGGAGCTTGCGCGAGATTATCTGCTGGCAGGCCTGTTGGACAGGGCAGAGGCGCTGCTCAGCGAGCTGGTGAACGAAGGCGGGTCGATCCGGCTTGCCGCCCTGAAAATGATGGCGGAAATCTACGAACGTGAAAAAGAATGGGAAAAGGCTATCGAAGTCTCCCGGCGACTGGCCGTTGGTACCGCCGCTGAAGAAACTGAATCAGTCATTTCCCACTACTTCTGCGAAATTGCGGAACGAAAGGTTAATCTGGGTGACATCGACGGTGCCAGAGCCTCGATCAGCCAGGCAATCGGCCACGACGCGCATAATGTAAGGGCCAGTCTGCTGTTGGGTAAAATTGAAGCCAGTGAAGGCAGGCACAAGGAAGCCGTCCGCGCTTTACAGAGAATTGTCGATCAGGATCCGGGGCTGGTAGCGGAAAGTCTGGATCAGTTGTTGCTCAGCTATGATCAGGGGGAATTGCCTGCCGACGAGTTGCTACGATATCTGCAGGCTGCGCTGGAAAAGTCACCCTCGATTGCCATCGTTCTGGTAATTGCCCGGCTGGTGAGAGATGAGCAGGGTGATGAAGCGGTAGCCCGGTTTATTGCTGATCACCTTAAGAAGAATCCCACCATCCGTGGTCTCACTCAGCTGATTGACCTGCATATGGACAATACTTCCGGCGTCGCAAAACAGAATCTGCTGATTCTTCGCAGTTTCGCTGAAGCGCTGGTGGCAGACAAACCTGCATACCGTTGCCGGGAATGTGGATTTGATGGAAAACGCCTGCACTGGCACTGCCCCAGCTGTAAAACCTGGGGTTCGATCCGGCCGATTTTCGGCTTGGAAGGCCAATAACTTACCCGCCTTTGAGCTTGTTTCCGAACAGCTGGGCGATGAACTGCCCACATTCTATGAAGTTCCTTTCCCGCTTCATTTTGAGGTCTGGCTGACAGCGTACGCTCGTTTCAGTCTTTAGAGTTTCACCTGCGAGTTCAAAAAGAATCTGCGCAAGTTGTAGACCTCAAATGACATGGAGACTGAGAAATGAAAGCAAGAAATCTGTTAATCGTGGTATTTACCTTCCTGACGGCCTGCTACAGCAGTTTGCTGTTTGCCGATGATGTTCAGACCGAAATGGAAGTGCCGATGACGGTGAACATTAACGAGGCAGATGCCGAGACCATGGCGGCTGTTCTCGATGGTGTTGGCCTCAAGAAAGCCCAGGACATCGTTGCTCATCGCGAAACGCATGGTCGTTTCTATCTGCCGGATGAACTGGCAGCTGTGAAGGGCATTGGGCGAACGACGGTGTTGAAGAATGAGGGAAGAATCCTGGTAGATTGAATTCAACCTCACATTAAAGATAGCCCGCCGAAAGGTGGGCTTTTTATTTTGCAGATGAATATAATGTCGCCTCGGTAAAACTGGACATCATGCTGATGGTTGACGAATCGATAGATAAAGAAGTGGATCTGAAAGATCTCCTGCGCGCCGTGTTCAATACAAGAGTCTGGGTAGTGTCAGGGCTGATTATTGTCACGGCATTATTCTGGACTTCACGGGTTTTCCTCAATATCAAGGATCCAACGATCTTCAGTTATGAGTCCAGGATCAGTCTTACCTTCAAAGGTGTCGATGAAGGCAAATACCCTAATGGATCTCCCTTTGCGATGTCAGATATTGTGGCCCCGGTAGTGTTAAACCGTGTCTATGATGCCAGTGGAGTTTCTCAGTATTTAGAGAGGCAAGCCTTTGTAGGCGCGTTTTCAGTCAAGCCTTACACGCCAGACCGGGACTTTATCCTCGAGAAGTTCAACGGGCTCCTTGAATCAGGAAATCTGACGACTGCGGAAATTAATGAGTTGCAGGAAGAGCTGAATTCGGAACTCAGTAAAGCCGCATCTGACGGGGTAGCGCTGTCTTTTTCCGGTACGGAGCTGGATAACATACCGCGTAATCTTATCGATAAGTTGCTTTATGATGTTATCGCCGAGTGGGCCCGACATATGATAGAGGATGTCGGGGTTGCTGATTTTGACAGGGAGATATATACGTCAGCCGTCGTTGATGAAAAGCTGCTGTCATCGATTGACTATCTGATTGCTTTTGAAATGTTGCTGGACAGACTCAATTTATTGCAGAGCAATGTTGAGAAAATTAAGGCGATGCCGAATGGTATGGTGGCCAGAGATGGAGAATCAAACCTGAAGGTACCAGATCTGGAAAAAGCCATTTCCGATATCCAGAAGTATCAGGTCGCACCCTTAATAAATCCAATAAAATCTCTTGGAATTGCCAAAGACCCTGAAATAGTCAAACTTTACTTCGAGAACGAATTGGTAATGCTGGCCCGGCAAAAACTGTTGCTGGAGGGAAAAAGAAACAACATATCGAAGGCGTATCAGAACTACGTGGGTACAGAAAAAAGCAGCAATTTAAACAGCGCCAGTCAACTTGCGAATGGTGGGAATGGAGGATCGATGATTCCGCAGTTCGGCTCGGAGTTTCTGGACCGGATTGTCGAAATGACGAATGCTGGTGCTGATCTCAGTTACCGACAAATGCTGAACGGACGCGAACTTGAGATTTCAGACGAGTTATCTGAAGTGGAATCAGAAATTCGAAGGATAGAGGAAATTCTTGAGTCTATTTCTGGCGTAGATCAGTCGACTCAGGAGCTACGAAGGGTTTACTCGGAAAGGGTAAATGAGGAACTGCCTGTCATTGTCGAACAATTGAAATATTACTTCAGTGTATCTGTCAGGATTTACCAGAAGTTAAGTCGCGAAGATTTGGGTGGCGTCGGCTCCATGTACAGGTACGTCGATGGCGATGTGATCGGAGCAAAAAGCCGGTCGATATTGTCACCCCAGAATATTCAGACATACGTTATTTTGCTGTTTCTAACCGTGGTTCTGATTGTACCGTTGGCGATGATTCGGTCTGCTTTGAGACGCTCAGATAGCACAGATTAAACCTCCTAAATCTGGTAAACGGCAGGAATTCATATCGCTGCAAGAGGCGGCTGATGGGTAACTGCCTTAAGGGGTGTTCACTGAAGGACGGATTTTATCGGCAGAAACGATGCTGTCAGATTTTGAAGCTATCAGGCATGACAGGTTTCTGGCATCACAGAGTACGGAGCGATGCTGAATACGAGATATTCTGGTGGGAAAAGCAGCGGAAAGTATTAAACCATCTCTTCTGAGATGGCTCCCCGACCTGGGCTCGAACCAGGGACCCAATGATTAACAGTCATTTGCTCTACCAACTGAGCTATCGGGGAACGTCAGAAAGGCCCGAATTGTATAGAGCAGGCTAAAATCGGTCAATAGCCTTCCTCTAAAAAATGTCAGATTTTAGTGTTCTCTCTGCTGACACTGCGTTGTCAGCAGTCGCCGGGACCAACAGCTGAAATATCCACCTATAGTAGTATCATACTCAATTGTTTTCCCTCCGAGGTAATTTCCCTGATGCTTTCAGGCCAGTTCCAGGTTGTTTCTGACTACAAACCTGCCGGTGACCAGCCGGCTGCTATTGCGGCGCTTGTGGACGGTATTGAATCCGGCCTAGCTGCCCAGACGTTACTGGGTGTTACCGGGTCCGGTAAGACATTCACCATTGCCAATGTCATCGAGAAAATTGGTCGCCCTACTTTGATTATGGCGCCTAATAAGACCCTGGCGGCTCAGCTTTATGGAGAATTTAAAGAGTTCTTTCCACGCAACGCGGTGGAATACTTCGTCTCTTACTATGACTACTATCAGCCAGAAGCCTATGTGCCTGCCTCGGATACCTACATAGAGAAAGACGCTGCCATTAACGAGCATATTGAACAGATGCGCCTGTCAGCGACCAAAGCGTTGCTGGAGAGAAATGATGCCATCGTTGTCGCTTCGGTATCATCTATCTATGGTCTCGGTGATCCTGGGGCTTATCTCAAAATGGTTATGCACCTTGATCGTGGTGACCGGGTTGATCAGCGCTGGATTGTACGTCGGCTTGCGGAACTGCAGTACACCAGAAACGAGATGGAGCTCAGAAGGGCGACCTATCGGGTCCGGGGTGACGTCATCGACATTTTTCCGGCAGAGTCTGATCGTGACGCTATTCGCATTGAGTTGTTCGACGACGAGATTGAAGAAATCAGTTTCTTTGATCCGCTGACAGGTGAAGTCGTGCGCAAGGTCCCACGGGTTACGGTTTTTCCCAAATCGCATTATGTGACTCCGAGGGAAACGCTGGAAAACGCGCTGGACAAAATTCGTGATGAGCTGAACGACCGGTTACGCTTTCTCAAACAAAATAACAAGCTTGTTGAGGCGCAACGACTTGAGCAGCGAACTCGTTACGATCTGGAAATGATCAAGGAGCTTGGCTATTGCAATGGCATTGAAAATTACTCCCGGTATCTGTCTGGTCGTGGGCCCGGTGAAGCGCCCCCAACGCTGTATGACTATTTGCCGGAAGATGCATTGCTGATCATTGATGAAAGCCATGTGGGCATTCCACAAATTGGCGCTATGTACAAAGGTGACCGGTCCCGGAAGGAGACACTGGTCGAGTTTGGTTTTCGTCTGCCCAGTGCTTTAGATAATCGCCCCCTCCGTTTTGATGAGTGGGAAAAACTGGCACCCCAGGCAATCTTTGTTTCCGCAACCCCCAGTGATTATGAGAAAGAAAAGTCCGGCCAGATCGTTGATCAGGTCGTGCGCCCCACTGGCCTCATTGACCCTGAACTGGAAATCCGGCCTGCCCAGACTCAGGTCGACGATGTGCTTTCAGAGATCAGGTTGAGAGTCGAGAAAGAAGAGCGGGTCCTCATTACGACGCTCACCAAAAGAATGGCAGAGGATCTGACGGATTTTCTGGATGAGAATGGAGTCCGGGTACGCTATCTCCATTCAGATATTGATACTGTGGAGAGGGTAGAAATCATCCGTGATCTGCGTCTCGGAGAGTTCGACGTCCTGGTGGGAATTAACCTGCTGCGTGAAGGTCTGGATATGCCGGAGGTCTCTCTGGTAGCTATTCTGGATGCGGATAAGGAAGGTTATCTGCGCTCGGAAAGATCCCTTATCCAGACTATCGGACGTGCCGCCCGGAATCTGAACGGTAAAGCCATCCTCTATGCCGACCGTATTACTAATTCCATGCAGCGGGCGATTGATGAGACGGATCGCCGTCGTGAAAAGCAAATGGAATACAACCGTACCAACAATATTATCCCCATGAGTGTTCGCAGAGAGATATCCGATGTCATGGAAGGTGCCAGGGAAAGTGCGCGAAACAAACGCAAGGGTGCAAAGGTCGCTGATAACAAGGGGCGCTATAAGACCTCTTCATTGGGTAGCGTGGCTGATATTGAGAAGGAAATTGTGACTCTGGAAAAACAGATGTTTGACCATGCAAAGAATCTGGCGTTTGAGGAAGCAGCCCAGTTACGGGACCGGATAGAGGAATTGCGACAACAGTTTGTAAATTCGTGATCAGAATGGCGGATCTTTGAGGCACTACTATACTGTTTGAACACAAGGTCACTGTGATTTATGAATGGAATCGTTGATCCTGCCTCTCTCGCTTACTGCTGGTCTGCTGGCGTCAAGCCTGGTGCCATTTTTTATTCGAAGTGCCTCGACTCTGTCGCCCATGTGCATCGCTAATGGTCGATCCTCACATACGTATCCTACCCCCTTGGGGCTGGGTTGGTTGATTGCCCCCTTCATTCTGGGGAGTTGGTTTCTTTGTAATGATGAGTGGTCTGCAGTTGCGCCAATTCTTGGAACAGTGGTTCTGTCAGTCGGGATGTTGCTGCTGGGTGGCATTGATGATCTCTATGACGTTAATGCATTGCTGAAATTGCTCATTCAATCTGCTCTGGTTCTGGCAGTGCTGACCCTGGTTGTTGTGGCCCCTCTGCGAATCGGACCGTTCACTGAATTGTCTATAACCGGGACGTTTTTGGCAGCTGGGCTGCTGATGGTGGGAACAATCAATACTCATAACTTTATGGATGGTATCAACGGTCTGGCTATTATCCAGTTTGTTTTCTACAGCTTTGGATCTGCTTTTTTTCTCTGGGAAATCGCACCTTCAACAGCTTCATTGATGTTCGCGGCCGGAGTTGTCAGCCTCATGGTTACTTTATGGAATTTTCCTTTTGCCAGAATCTTCCTGGGTGATTCTGGTTCTGGTTTTCAGGGGGCGCTTGTCGCAATCACTTTGTTGGTGGCGGTCAGTTTGGATAGCTCGGCATTACTGGAACTTATTTTGCTCTATTCTGCCTTTTATATTGATGCCTTTTGTACCCTGTTCAGCAGAATGATCGCAGGCAGGAATTGCTTCAGACCGCACCGCCAACACCTCTATCAGCGCGCTTTTGACCGCTGGGGGGCGGTTGTAGTGGTGAGTCTTTTTGTAATTTGGGATCTCCTGGTAGCATTGCCCGCTGCCTGGCTGGTAAGTCAGGGAGTGTCCTGGATAGTTGTTCCAAGTGTGTTTGCAACCGGTGCTGCCATCTGGCTCGTCGGAACTCTATTGCTCAGCAGATCCCCGCACCAGGACATGCCAGATGCAAATCGTTCTTCCACTCGAATTTTGGCTGGCACCCACTGAAAAAAGTTGATAAATTACGCGCCCTTGAAGTCAGGTAATCGATCCATCTCAGGCGTCTCCCGTTCATGGTATGAATATGGCGTT
>JAGRIO010000184.1 GCA_020443225.1 Pseudomonadales bacterium | reverse complement strand
GAAACCGCCCGGCCTGTCTTTTTAGCAACGTTCTCCTGTGGAGAATCGTTTCAATCTGCTGAACCCGAATCAGCCACCTTTACCGGGCTTTTTCACTGCTGGCTTATTAGGCTTCTGCTTCTCTGGTCGCTTGAAACCACTGGAGTTGCGAGAAGCTTCCTGCTTTTGCTTCCGCTTGTCTGCCAATTTATTCCGGGCTTCTTCCCGCCGTTTGGCATCTTCAGCTGCTTTCTGACGGGCTTCCTCAGCTTTCTGCCGGGCTTCCTCAGCTTTCTGCCGGGCTTCCTCTCGTTTCTGCTCAGCAGCCTTCTTTTGGGCTTCACGCCTGGCTTCCATTTCTTTCTGTCTTGCGGCATTTGCCTGTTCGGCTTTTTGCTTCTCGAGCTGGCCACGCTGCTTGGTTTTGTCCTGTGCTGACCGGTTTGAGCCCCGGATAGATTTGTTAATCGCAGGTGAGGTTGCCCGTTGGTTGCCGCCAGCACCATCATCGCTGGCAACAGCTGCCTGGCTGACAGTCAGCATCAGACCAGCAGGCATAGCAAGGCTCAGCGAGCAGATGAGTGCACTACCAACCATGGCCTTAATGCGGCCTTTCATTCCTGATTTCATTGGTTATACCTTAGTTGTTATCGGTTGTTTTGATGGTAACGACCCGGAAATTGCTACTCATCCACTTGATTCTGGTCGTTATTCCTGACGAATATCCCACAACTTTGCAGGCTTGCACACCCTGAGCCGACAAAGCGTCAAATTCTCTTTGCTGTCACGACACTTACTTTTTGTCCTGTCAGGTCGGTCAGAAGCGTGTAACAGCTCACTGACGTCAGACGGTGTCTGAGGATCAGGAGCAGCACCATGCTCCGCAAGGTTTGTGCGAAACCTTTTGTGCACAGGTATACTCCCCCAGTTACACACAAAACGATATCACCCGATAACAAGTACACGCACAGGTAGTCATCCGATTATGGGAACTCTGCGATTCCTTGCCATACCGACCATTCTCACCACATTACTGGTGGCAATGGCCAACAGCGCGCCCGCTCTGACCACAGCGTTACCAGAAAACGTCGCTTACTGGATCCTGAAAGGGTTACAGACGGCAGGATGGATAGCGGGAGCCTGGTTACTGAACCGGCTGCTGGACCGCTTCTTCTGGGGTGGCCTGATCAAGAATTCCCTGAAGCGGGAGCCACCCCGCCTGATAGTGCAGTTATTCGGGGTCGCGATCTATCTGACGGCTTTCGGCGTCATTCTGGCCTGGGTATTCGATCAGCCGGTCACCGCTTTCTGGGCAACCACCGGTGGCCTCGGCGTCGTCGTTGGCTTTGCGCTGCAGAATCTTATTCTGGACACCTTTTCCGGACTGGCTATCCATCTGGAACGTCCGTTCACCGTTGGCGACTGGATCAATGTTCGCACCCGCATGGGAGAGTTTATTGGCCGCGTTGAGGAAACCAACTGGCGGACAACCCGGCTCTGGACCACTGAACGGAACCTGATCATCATTCCGAACAGCTATATGACGACCACCATCGTAGTGAACTTCTCACTACCCAACAAATTTGCCCGGTTCGAACTGGATTTCCTGATCGATTTTAACGTCCCGACAGACCGGGTCGTCCGGGTACTTGAGGCCGCACTGAAAAGCGCCATTGGCGACAAAGGACCGCTGGCAGACCCGGCACCAAAGGTCAGAATCGACAAGGTCGATGAAGAAGGCGTCACCTACAGAGCCCGCTATTATCTGGATCCTGGTCTGGTTTCGCCCGCCAAGGCCAGGCATACCATTCTGACCAAGGTGATGAACCATCTGCATCACTCCGGCATCGCACTGACTTATCCTAAACAGGATGTGTACATTGCCGATATGCCCTGGCGTCAGAAAGACTGGGAATATCAGAAAGACCAGATTCGTCAGTTACAACGCTTGTCCCTGTTCAGGTTGCTGAACGAAGATGATCTGGATTTCCTTGCCTCCGAGATGAAGGTTGTTCAGCACAAACAAGGCCATACCATCGTCACACAACACGCTGAAGGCAGTTCTATGTACATCCTGGCAGAAGGTATCCTGGATGTGGAAATCACCACCGAAGACAACCGCCAGCTCAAGGTTGCCACCCTGGAACCGGGTGATTTTTTCGGTGAAAAATCCCTGCTGACCGGTGAGCTGCGTTCAGCCACTGTAACCTGCGCTATGGACGCAGTCGTTGGCGAAATCACCAAAGAAACCATCAGCCGACTGATCGAGCGTAACCCCGACGTTGCTCAGCTGCTCAGTGTTGCAGTTGCCCGGCGCGCCGCTGAAAATACGACTGCCTTACTTTCCAGCGGCAAGTCACAAGAGGAATTTGTCGAGAACGAAACTGCACGTATTTTCGACGGTCTGAAACGGTTCTTTAAGCTGACCTTATAAATTTTCGAACGCCAGCAACCCGTCAATGCCGGACTACAACTCAACCTCAATACCGAAGCGCAGGCGCTCGTCCCTCGGTTCAAACCCGGCCTGCGCCCCCTTATCATTGGTCAGCAGGTAACGGACACTGAGGCTGATGATATCAGTCAGATTAAATCTGGTGTCGACACTGGTAATGGTGATGTTCTCACTGGAATAACCGATAAACTGGCGCAGGGACTGTTTGACAGACACGCATACCGTGTCCATCACCGGATACTTCAGACTGAGCTTATGGGAAACAAAGTTACGCTGTTCGGTGCCAGAACCACTTAACTCCCGGCCCCGGCGCCCCACACCGACACTGTATTTCAGCACTTCGCAATCGGCATGATAATCCTCTCCCCACAAGGCGTAACCGCCACCCAGCATGACAGAGGTCTCCTGCTCGACCCCGGTGAAATCATTGCTGAGATGACTGATATCAGCAAAGCCAATAAGTTTCGGATTGCCCCAGCTCTGGTAGGTCAGCTCGGAATTCACACCATAGGTAGTAAATTGCTCTTTGGCGGTTGAGAACCCCACGCCATCGAACTCCTCATAGAAGTCTTCCAGCAGTGAATAGTTCCCGCCAACACTCCAGCGCAGTTGCGTGGTAAGTTCCTGTTCCCTCGAGACTTCCACTATATACTCATTCTCGTGCCGGTTGCCTCGTTGAAGGTCGGCCGCGAGGTAGATGTCGTAGCGTGTGGAATCTTCTTCTGCCAGTTCAGAGTCCTCATCAGCTTCCGCTCCGTCCGCGGCAAGTTCGGCCACGTAACTGGCTGCATCAGGCGCAGAATCATCCGCCATCAGCACGGTGTTCGCATCATCTTCCGCGAGTTTCTCTTCCTGAACTTCCCGTTGCTGCACCTGATGTTGCAGCAGACCTCCTGAACCAGTCGCTGACGCATTCTGGCAATAGGCCTCGCGGTAGATCTGAAGCATTTCCTCATCCACCGACACAATACCCAGGGCCACTGCTTCCTGCAGTACATCAGGAACAGCAGCTTCAGATGCCCCCTCTGCACACAGCAGCGAATTAAGCGATTCTTCTGCCTGCGTGGCAGGCGCCATAAACATACAGACAATTACCAGCAAACGCAGGGCTCGCTTCTCTGCCAGTGCATGGACCAGTGCATGGAGTAGTACAGACTCAAATGACAACGGCAATATCATGGTGACGTATCAGATTCTCAGATGACCCCTGAGTATATACAGAATTGCCTGCAGCTATGCCAGTTTCGCTGAAGGTCAGCAGCAGTGCGCCCCATCAGGCGGCCAGCGGCACAGTATGCAGACCCGCATTTCGCCGGACTGGCTTTGTGGTAACCTGAGCCGGTCTTAAGTACCAGAGGTTACAGCGTGAGCAATCAAAAACCCGTTGCTGTTGTGATTGGCGCCACATCGAAATGGCAGTCAGATGGCAGGAATACACGACTCGCCCACGGCACAGAAATTGATGACAGTGATCTGCCTGTAGAGATTCGTTGGGGTGTTGGCGGCGCCATTGCGCAGAAATTCGCCCGTCAGGGCTATCATGTTGTCCTGACCACCAGAACCGCCAGCAACGCAGCAGCCCTTCAGCAAGCGATTGTTGAGAACGGGGGTGCGGCCAGTATCGAGGAACTGGATCTGGTTTCAGAATCCTCTATCCATCAGGCGTTCGAATCCATACGCCAGCAGCTCGGAGAACCAGAGGTGGTGGTGCTGAATGCAGGGTATCTGGAAGGACGGGACCTGCCACCGGAACAGGAGCTACTGGAACATATTCCAACCGACATGTTTGAAACCGCGCAACACATCGCCAGCCGCGGTCCCTTTCTGTTGGCCAAAGAAGTGATGCCCGGTATGCGTGAACGCGGTTCCGGATCTTTTCTGATCACCAACAACGCTTCCTCTCTGCGTGGGCGCAAGCGTCTCACCGGGCAATCGCTTTACTATCCACGGGTGATGATGCGCACTCTGGCCCAGGTGCTGACAGAAGAATATTCAGAATATGGCGTGCATGTCGCCAATGTGGTGGTTGATGGCCTGATCGACTCGCCGGGCACACGGGCGCTGCCACTGGCACAGAAGAAGCCGGAGCTGATCATGAACCCGATGGCGATCGCCGATGCCTTCTGGTACCTGCATACTCAGGATAAGTCCTGCTGGACTCATGAGATTCAGCTGACGCCATACTCCACCAAACCCAGCTTCTAGGACAGTAGCGACGGTGAATTCTTTACTGTTTGTTGAAGAAAGTTTGAGAATCGCGGTTTAGAATGATTGCTTACGTTTCGCAACCGGAAGATGTATGCCAAGCCAGCTGGAGCAACTGAAAACACTGAGTACCGTCGTCGCAGATACCGGCGATATTGATGCCATTAATCGCTTCAGACCGGAAGACGCCACCACCAACCCTTCGCTGATTCTGAAGGCAGTCACTTCCGGAAAGTATGATCAGGTCGTGCAGACAACGTTGGAAAATGTCAGAAATAACAGCCTGACGATGGACATGGCTGTTGAGGAAGCCTGCGACAGATTGATTGTTGCCATGGGCTCCCTGATTCTGCAGAACATTCCGGGCCGGGTCTCTACCGAAGTGACTGCGCGCTTATCCTTCGATACGGATGCCAGTATCGATAAGGCCCGCAAACTGACGGAGCTCTACGAAACCGGTGGCATCACCCGCGATCGTATCCTCATCAAACTGGCAGCTACCTGGGAAGGTATCAGAGCAGCAGAACAACTGGAAAAAGAAGGGATCAATTGCAATCTCACCCTGATATTCAGCCAGACGCAGGCCATTGCCTGTGCCGAAGCGGGTGTCTTTCTGATCTCACCCTTTGTGGGCCGTATTCTTGACTGGTATCGCAAGGCTAACCCCGGCACCAGTTATTTGCCCGCCTCTGAACCCGGGGTCAAATCCGTACAGAATATTTATCGCTACTTTCGCGAACACCTTTACCCCACCATCGTGATGGGCGCGAGTTTTCGCAACAAGGGCGAGATCCTGGCTCTGGCGGGCTGCGACCGCCTGACCATCAGTCCTGAACTGATGGCCGAGCTGTCTGCCAGCCACGACCGGGTGGATGCTGTGTTGTCACCATCCGGTAAAACCTCTGAACGTCCGGAACCCATGTCCGAAGCCAGGTTCCGCTGGCTTCTGAATGAAGACGCCATGGCCACCGAGAAACTGGCCGAAGGCATCCGGAACTTCGAAGCCGACCAGCGTAAGCTTGAGAAACTTATCCGGGAGAAACTCTGACTCACCGTCAGGTCAGTCAGAGTTACAACCAAACACCACTTCCGTTAGTTGACGCTACGCTCTGCGCCTTCCCAGTATGGTTTACGCAATTCGGTCTTGAGGATTTTACCAGCGCCTGAAAGAGGCAGAGGTTCAGTTCTGAAGCTGACGGAACGCGGGCATTTGAAGCCGGCAATCTGACTTCGGCAGTGATTGATAATCTCCTCCTCCGTGGCTGAAGCACCCTCGTGTAACACCACAATGGCGTGCACCTGCTCACCCCACTTCTCACTCGGAATGCCAATGACAGCACACTGGTTAACAGCGGCATGCTGGTGCACGACATTCTCGACTTCAGCGGAATAGACGTTTTCGCCACCCGAGATAATCATATCCTTCACCCGGTCAACGATAAAAAGAAAGCCATCTTCGTCGAGGTATCCCCCATCACCTGTGTGCAGCCAGCCATCGACGATGGTATTCGCCGTCTGTTCAGCCATATTGCGATAGCCTTTCATCATATTGGGGCCTTTCATACAGACTTCGCCAACAGTGCCCGGTGCGACCGGCAGATTATTTTCATCCAGAATGGCCAGTTCTATGCCAGGCAATGCCTGCCCGGCGGACTTGATCTTGCCAGCAAACTCGCCATCGAACACATGGCGCGACGGGGGCAGTATAGTAATACAGGGTGATGCTTCGGTCTGCCCATAAGCCTGATAGAAACCAGCCCCGGGTATGACTTCCATGGCCTTGCAAATAACAGCTTCCGGCATGGGTGACGCCCCATAGGTCACAACCCGCAGGCTGGTCAGGTCGTACATACCAGCGTCCGGATGATTGACCAGCATATTGATCATGGTGGGCACCATCAACAGCCGGTCGATTTTGTATTCCTGAATCGCCTTCATCGTGGCGACAGGCTCAAATCCTGGCAAAAAATAGTTCGTGCCACCCAGTGTTGCTGAGGTCATGCACACAAAGGCATCGGCAATGTGAAACATCGGGGCGACGTGAAGAATCTGATCATTCGGCGTGCAATCAATTATCCCCACCGACTGCAATGAATTAATAACGATATTGTTGTGGGTCAGCATGACCCCTTTCGACCGTCCGGTTGTACCTCCGGTATAAAACAGACCAGCAACATCATCACCGGAACGACCCGCATCTGCTACCGGATCTTTATCAAGCAGGGATTCGTAGGCAATGTAGCCATCAGGCACCTCGCCATCATCGACAAAGACAAAGTGTTTTACATGTTCCAGCTCGCCGCGAATGCTCTCAACCAGTGGCTGAAAAGCAGTATCAACAAATAAAATGCTGGCTTCGGAATCGTTCAGCCAGTAAACCACTTCTGGCCCGGCCAGCCGGGTATTCACCGGCTGGAACACACCACCAGCCCAGGGAACGCCGAACATAAACTCAAAATACCGGTCACTGTTCAGCGCCAGAATGGCCGCACAACCATCTTCTCTTAAACCCAGGTCCTGCAGCCCGCCAGCGAGTCTGGCCACCCTGTTACCAAACTCTTCCCAGGTATGGCTTCGATTGCCGTCGACGGTTGCAATGGCAGCGCCTTCAGTCTGGATGATTCGCCGCACCAGTTGAGTAATTGAAAACATTCAGATGACCCCTGTTTTTTTTTGTTAATGGCAACAAACCCTATCATAAAAAATGAACGTAAATGAGTAGACTTAAGAGGCCTGTTGATGATTGAGTGATTCCCTCACAGAACGGCAGACTGGTCCCGAATGAACCGCACGACCAGGGTCAGTCAGTCACATGCCGTTGGCTGAGATAAAAAAGCTCGAAAGGAAAATCACGTCAGATTGAGGTTAAATGTACACAGGAATTACCGGAGTATCCTTTGACTGAGGAAAGAGAAGTCGCATTGTTCCCCATTCCCGGCATTGTAGCGTTTCCGGGGATGCTCGTACCCCTGCACGTATTTGAACCGCGCTACCGCCAGCTTGTCCATGACAGTGTCAGAGACCAGCGGTTGGTTGCTGTTTGTCATACGGAAAAAGTC
>JAGRIO010000183.1 GCA_020443225.1 Pseudomonadales bacterium | reverse complement strand
GATTACCTGTTAGCCAATATTCCCGCGATTGCCAGCTGCACTCATCATTTTGTGAGTTGTGACCTGGGCTGCGTAAAACCCGAGGCTGCCTATTTCGACGCGATCTCAGAGCGGCTGGGAACCCGGGATATTCTGTTTTTTGATGATACGCCGGCCAATGTGACGGCAGCGAAAGCAGCGGGCTGGCAGGCCTGGCACTATACGGGGCAGACCTGCCTGGCTGATTTTGGCATCAGCCCCTGAAGCGGGGCTGAATCTTTCAGGGTTTTCTGAACAGCAAGGTAAAACGGTCAGTGTTACCCGTGACAGTTTTGCGGCCTACTTCATAGCGCAGTTCATCGTCAGGACGGTAATGCAACCGGCTGAAATCAACAAATTCAAAGCCTGATGCTTCGACTTCCTTGATTATCTGCACCGGGTCCATCCGACGCCATACTTCGTAGCTGTCGCTCTGCATGTGCCGTCTGGTGTGGTCCACAACCCCGTAAACACCGCCTGATTTCAACGCATCAAAAGCAGCCTTGTTAAGATTCATCCGACCTTCAGCAGTAAAGTTGTGCATGTTGCGGAAGGTGAGCACCATATCCAGTCTTTTAACCCCGAAGCTGAATTCCGGTACGCTGCTGCGACGCTCGCCTTCCTTACGGCTGAAGTTGGAGCGATCAAAAGGAATCAGTTCCAGCGAGCCAAAGCCAGGCTGGCCCTGTAACTTTTCAAAAACCCTCTCAGCGCCGACTGAAACATACAGCTTACCTTTCTCTTCCAGTACCGGTCCCAGAATGCTGGTGTACCAGCCACCACCAGGCAGCAGTTCCAGCACTTTCATGTCATCTTTAAGACCAAAGAATGCCAGGGTTTCTTCAGGTTTACGGTTGGCATCCCTTGCCTTGTCAGCTTCTGAGCGACGTTCATGGGCCACGGCAGCTTTAATCTTTGCCGCTGTGGGAGATTCCGCATCTTCCGCCTGAAGCCAGCCAGTTATACACAACAAAATAAGTCCGTAGACAATCCGCATTCAATTCACTCCGCTTGTATTGGAAGGACTATCTTACTGATAATCATTATCATTTGGTAAGAGAAATTTTTGTCGTTGCTGTAGAGATGCATGGGGCGATGTTAAGCTCGGCGGTTCAGATATCATCACAGACATCATCACTGGGAGAGCATTATGAGACTACGGCAGGTAGCGCTGGTTGCAGGGGAACTGGCACCAGTCAGGTCAGCACTGATGGCACTGTTTGGTCTGACCTCGGATTTCCGGGACCCGGGAGTAAGTGAATTTGGTCTGGAAAATTCCGTCATGGTGATCGGCGATAAGTTCCTGGAGGTGGTTGCGCCGGTCGAACCTGGAACTACTGCCCAGCGACAACTGGACAAGCAGGGGGGCGATGGCGGTTATATGGTACTCCTGCAGATTCATGACTTCGAAAAATACCGTGACCGGACGGAAGCGCTGGGCGTGCGAAAGGTATGGCAGACTGACCAACCCGGGACCCGCGCCTTTCATCTGCACCCCAGGGATATTGGTGGGGCCATTGTCTCGCTGGACTGGATGGGGCGCTGGGACGACTGGACCTGGGGTGGACCAGACTGGCGTGAGCGCCGCGCCGGAAACGCGTCTGACATTCTGGCGGTGGAGCTTCGGGCGGCACAGCCGGACGTTATGGCGGCACGCTGGGCAGAGATTCTGGATCAGGATGTGGTCAGCGCAGGGGAGAGGTATTCCATCAGACTACCGGATGAAGGGGAAATCAGTTTCCGTCCGGCGCTGGCAGGCGAGACGGAAGGTGTTTGCGGTCTGACTCTGAAGGTCAGTGACCAGACTGCCCTTGAAGCGGCTGCCGCTCGTCTTGGTCTCAACCTGCAGGGCAACCGGCTTATTGCCGGTGGAGTGGAAATGACTTTCATCTCCTGAGTCTTCCCGGGGATATACGTCCCGGGTGCTCAGGTCGCGGGATTGTAAATTGCGCAATTAGCGCTAATCTGATTAGCAGCGACTGATTTACAGGGAAACTGTTCGTGTTGATCTTGATAGGGGAACGTACCCGTGGCAAGGCTACGCCATCCGGGACCAGGCTTTGCCACTTTTGTAACAGTACACAATCATTCAGCCATGTTACTGAAACCAGTTATTTTTGCCTGTTTGGTGTGCCGTTGTTACCTATTGAGAAGCTCTCTGATTACCATTTGTGTGAGCAATGCGGTTCTGCCTATGAACAGCTGACTTCTGAGCTACCCGCCCATACCGAACCCGTCAGAGCAGTTACGGCTTATATTCTGGCGGGATACGGTATGCAGCACCATCCGGAACTGGCCCGGGAAGTGGCCTTCAAAATCAGCGGTAGCGAGTTGTCAGAGAGACAACTTCGTCAACTGATGAATGGATTTGAAACCGATCAGACAGATGTGTTCAGGATGCTTCGCGCAGCGGCCTGCCATATGAATGTGGATGGTCGTCTGAAGGTGGTAGAGGCGGCATTCCTGATGACCCATGCCTGTTGTGAAATACAGTATGAGGACCGGTTGCGGGTGAACCTGATTGGTAACAGCCTCGGGTTCAGTCTGCATGATGTTGAAACAGCGATCGAGAAAGTACGCCTGGCTGCCTATTTCGGCGTTCGCCGGGTGTTACCAACACAGCCTCATCTCGGTTGATGGCACCACCATTGGCCGTCGGTCAGAGGTTCGGGATGGGTGATTAGTTGACATATTATGATCAAATCTGGACACTTTAGCATTCCTTGCCCAGCTGCCCAGATCACTCATGTTCCACAACTACAGTCTAGATAAACGCGCGGTACCCATGTCCCAGGTGTTGGGCATGGTGCATTCCCTTCGGCAGCGTGGATACAGCCTTGATGAAATTCTGAACGGCACTGGCCTTGCAGCACAGGATCTCGAGAATCCGGACCTGCGGGTCAGTTACCGGCAGAGAATCCGCCAGCTGGAGAATGCTATTCATCTGACCAACGACCCGGGCTACTGGCTCGACTATCCCAGGGAAATCTCCATCTCGGATTACGGTTTACTGGGTTACGCCATGATGAGCAGCGCGACGCTGGAGCAGGCCATTCAGATTGCCGTCAAATACCATAAGATGGCCGGTGCCCTTTTTGATCTTGGCTTCGCCGTAGAAGGTAAGTCAGCAGTCCTGCGGCTGGAACATTTATTGACCGGTGGTCTGGTAGGCCAGTACCTGGTTGAGGAGCTGTTCATCAGCATCACGCCGCTTATCGCACTGTTGATGGGTAAGGAGTTTCAGCCTCAGGAAATTCATTTTGGTTTCAGTCGCCCCGACTATGGGGACCGGTATAAGCACGCGTTTAAGTGTGACATCCTGTTTGACCGTCCGCACTCGGAATACCGGTTTGATGCAGAGCTGCTGAATCAGCCACTGGCCGAGGCAGACAGTAATACAGCCCGTATCTGTGAAGAGTCCTGTCGCAAGATTCTCAACCAGATGGAGATTGAAGAGGACATCGTTTCCCGTATTTGCCATCTGTTGCTCAGCACGCCGGGGGAATTTCCAAAACTGGATGCCATCGCCGCCAAGTTGTCGATAGGCACACGCACTCTGCGACGGCGACTCAAGAGTCTTGGTACCAGCTATCAGAAGATTCTTGACGATGTTAAAAAAGAACTGGCCATCGAATATCTGCAAACGACTAACCTCAGCGTTCAGGAGATTTCTGACCTGCTGGGGTACTCAGAAGTGACTAACTTTCGTCGCGCCTTTGTAAAGTGGGTTAAGCTGTCACCCTACCAGTACCGCAAGCAGCTCGAAGAGAAGGAGCAGGCGAACAGCTTCTGAGGCTTTCTCAGACATTGCGTGTTGCAATAGCCGGAGGAATCTGGGCCGCTCGCCAGGCCGGGACCCAGGCGGCAGCCTGACTGATAATCCAGAGCACTACGACCCCTGCCACCGGGTAGCGCCAGTCAAGCCGCGGTAATTCAAAACTGGTTTCCAGCCAGTAAGCAACCAACACGGTGAGCACACAACCTGCGACAGCGCCGAGGGTTGTGATCAACCAGTTCTCCAGTAAGAAATAGCGAATAATATCTGCGCGTGTAGCACCCAGCGCCCGGCGGGTACCAATCTGGCGGGTACGCTGGCTGACAAAGTATGAGGCCAGCCCCACGATGACCAGTGCTGTAATTGCTATCAGCAAGCTGATGATTATCAGCAGTACCCTGGCCATCACCCGGTCGAGTTCATAGCTGCGTTGTATGAGTTCCTCATGGGTTCTGATGTAGCGCAGAACCCGCTGACGATTTCTTTCTGTCAGGCGTTCTTCGATTATGGGCAGAAGTCTGTCTCTCTCTCCTGGCTCGGTGCGGATGATGTACCGGACGAAGGTGTCTGCCTGTATGCCGGGGTGGATCATGTTGCGGTCGAGGCCATCCCAGGATACCCATGAGCCTTGCATATGATCGATAATGCCGACGATGGTAGAACTGCTCATGTCTCCCCAGTAGACGGGTTTTCCCAGAGCGTCATCGTCGGGGTAAAGACTGTCAGCCAGCGCCTGCGTCACGACGATCACGGCAGGTGTCTTGCGTTCAGTCTTGCCGGGAATAAATGGTTCAATTTCTTCCGGATAGAAGTTCCGTCCTCTGATCAGATTGACTCCGAGAGTGTTCATGCTATGTTCGTCAGTCTGGTAACGTGCCGTTGATATCGCCTGCACGTTCTCGTCTGCAATCGTGCGCAGACCGGTGCTGGAGCCCGAACCGGAGAGAGGCACCTGGTTTATGGGGGCTGCGTCGACTACTCCCGGGAGGTTGCGCAACAGATTCAGGTCGGCTGTGATGTTTGCAACCGTGTCATAGTTCTCGCCCACACCGCGAATACTGACGACGATAATGTTGTCGGTGTCCATGCCTGTGGGGCGGCTGATTTTGTCGGCGCGCTGCTTGATGATGAAACTGGCATTGACAATGATGGCAAGGCTCACTGCGATCTGCAGGGCTGCCAGCAGGGTACCGGTCTTATGGTGTCTGAGGGCGCGGATCACGGGTCCGAATTCCATCATGATCTCCTTACTGGGTTTTCAGCTGTTGGGCTGGTGTCAGGGTGCAGGCTCTTATGGCTGGATACAAACCAGCCAGTACTGCCGCGAGAACCGAGAGACCAATCGCAGCGGCAATCATCGTGCCATCCAGCCGGAAAAGTGCATCCGGTACGCGGCTGATCATTGATTTTATGCCGTAAAGACTGAGCATGGTGAACAGCAGACCAAACACTCCGCCTGTCAGGCCAATGATGCTCACCTCTGTCAGGTTCTGACCTACGATTTGCATTCGCGTAGCGCCCAGTGCACGGCGCAGGCTCATCTCTGCACTCATGCCATTAAACTTGGTCAGCAATAAGGCGACCGAGCTCAGCAGACAGACAAGCAGGAACAGGAATCCCAGTCCAACCAGTACAGCGACGTCCTCTTCAACGACTTCCATGTAGGCCATCCACGCCATGACGTCGTGAATGTGATTGTTGATGGGGCGCTGAAATCGTCCCAGCAACTTCTGCTCGTTAGCGTAGGCATCCAGAAAACTGAGGTAAGTGCGCTGATCTGCAGAGGTGGGTAATTCCGCCCAGAACTGGAGCCACGCAGACTCACTTGCTAACCAGTCTTCAAAGGTATTGATTCTTTCAGCCTTCCAGCCCCAGTCGCTACCGGCGGACCTCATCTCCATACCAGGTGTCAGAGCGACCGGCAGAAAAATCTCGCTGACTTCCTGAAACGGGGAGTTGATCACATCATAAAAACGCGGGACCGGTGACCAGCTGTTCATGACACCGGTAATGGTAAATACCCGGTCGTTGATAACCAGCTTTTTACCGACGCTGTTGTCACCGCCATAAAGCTTGTCGTTCAGTGTCCGGGATAAGACCGCTACCTGTGTCGCAGCTTCATCCTCATGCCGGCTCCAGCCACCGCCGTACAGAAACGGTACGTTAAACATCGGAAAGAAGTCGCCATTGGCCATCCGTGTGGTTGCTTCAAAAGGCAGTTGCTGAGCATCAGGTGGCTGTATGATGACCAGCGCTTCAAACATGGCCACCTGTCGTGGCGCAGGTGCCTGTTCCAGAATGGCCATGGCGTCCCGCCAGGTCATCTGGTGTGGTGCCCGTTCTGGCCGGTCATCGTCAAAGGGACGCAAGGGGTCCCAGCTGTCAACCTGTACGCGAAACAGCTGTTCGCTTTTCTCCGGTACCGGGTTGCTGCTCATCAGGTGATAGACCGTCAACATGGTGATGGATACACCGATTCCAATGGCTATGGCTGCTACCACCAGCAATGATAATCCCGGGCTGCGCTTAATACCCCGCAGTGCATTTTGCAGATAGTAAGTCATCATGAGGCCAGTACTGCCTTATCAATGACGATCTGCTGGTCTTCTATCAGCCCGTCCAGTAACCGGATGTTTTTACCGGCCCGGGCGGCCAGACCCGGATCATGGGTTACCATGACGATGGTGGTGCCGGCCTGATTGATTTCCTGTAACAGGTCCATCACCTGTTCGGCCATTTTGCTGTCGAGATTGCCGGTTGGTTCGTCCGCGAGCAAAAACCGGGGTTCTCCGGCCAGCGCTCTGGCAATAGCAACCCGTTGTTGCTGACCACCGGATAACTGTGACGGCAGGTGGCGTATGCGGCTGGCAAGACCTACTCGTTCCAGGGCCGACTCAATGCGCTGACGCCGGTCAGAAGCTGATAACCCACGGTAACGCAGTGGCACATCAACATTATCAAAGAGGTCAAGGTCGGGGATCAGGTTGAAGGACTGAAAGATAAAGCCGATTTTACGGTTGCGTATCACTGACCGTGCGTTGTCACCCAGATGGGTGATGTCTTCACCGTCCAGCAGATAACGACCTTCGTCAAAGGTTTCCAGCAGTCCGGCAATATTCAGAAAAGTCGTCTTGCCTGAACCGGAAGGGCCCGTGACAGCGACGAATTCCCCTTCATCAATGCTGAGGTCCAGTCCTGCCAGTGCCCGTGTCTGTATCTGCTCTGTCCGGTAGAATTTTTTTATGCCGCGCATTTCCAGCATGCAGGTCCCCTCAGGTTGTCTGTGTTAATACCTGATAGACGAACTAAACCGACAAAAGGTTGGAAGGGCATGCAAAAATGCGTCATCAATTCGTTAGAATAGTCGGCTGACCACCTGTCCGGTGGAAATCATGCAGCCGGATTGCAGGTATTACGCCTGGTTGCTGCTGCGTCAGCTCGCAGCGAACCAGGTGAAAACCATTTGAAACGATCAGATAAGGATCAACGATGAAGAAACATGCAGCAGCTGGATTGCTGCTGATGGCGGCAGTGCCATCAGCCTATGCAGATTTCATTGGCATTTATGCAGGTGCCGGTTACTGGAACGCGGATTTCAGCGGTAATGTCATCGACGGCGTGTCTGTCGACAGTGACCTGAATATAGACAGTGATGCCGGGAACTACATTTACGCGGCCTTTGAGCACCCGATTCCTTTTGTACCTAACATCCGCCTGGCGCGCACGGGTATCAGTGATACGGGTACTGGTACGCTGAACAGTAGTTTCGTATTTAATGGCACGACGTTTACGGTGGATCAGACGGTGCGCACGGAAATTGACCTGACCCATACTGACCTGACGCTTTACTATGAGCTGATCGACACCGGAATGGATGTTGATCTGGGTCTGACCGCCCGTTATCTGCAGGGCGAAGTCTCGGTAGACG
>JAGRIO010000182.1 GCA_020443225.1 Pseudomonadales bacterium | reverse complement strand
GTAGCGCCGCAAGCGCCGCTGCGCCCGCTCCTTCAGCAATATTGTGGGTATCATCAAACAGGTACTGCATCGCCCGGCTGATTTCCCTGTCATCCACCACTACAATCCTGCTGACATGCTGCAGGATGATGTCCAGGGCCCCTGGCGCAGGGTTGCGCACTGATAATCCATCGGCCAGCGACCAGGCAGGGCCTGTGCTGACGGGTTTTTGCTGCAGGAAGGATTGCGCATACGCATCAAAGGCCGCAGCAACAACGCCGATAATTTCTGCTTCCACACCCAGTGCCTGACGGGCAAGACTGACCCCACAAATACCAGAACCGAGTCCAATGGGCACATAGACCCGGTCAAGGCCGGGTTGAGCGCTGAACATTTCGAGCCCATAGCTGGCAACGCCCTCTGCCAGCGCCAGATCGAACGCCGGCATCAGGTGCAGGGATTTTTCCCCGGCGACCTGCCGGGCAACCTCAATCGCTTCATCAAAATCCTGGCCAGATTCAATCAGTTCCGCACCCAGTGCACGCATGGCGGCATTCTTGTCAGGGCTGTTACCGAGCGGTACCACGATCGTGGCGGTCATACCCAGGTGCGCCGCTGCACAAGCCACGCTTTGGCCGAAGTTTCCGCGGGTCGCAGCCACAACTCCGCGAATGTCGGGGTGCTGTTGTTGCAGTTTGCTCAGATACACAATGGCACCGCGGATTTTGAAAGAACCCGTAGGATGATGGTTCTCATGTTTCACCCACACCGAGGTACCAGCCCGCTCGCTGAGCAGTGGCCAGCTGATCAGCGGCGTGGGTGAAGTAATCTGATAGACAAGCCCGGCTGCGGCCTGCAAGTGCTTCAGCTCAGCTTTCATGGCGTGTTGCCCGATATTGCTGCAGATTCCGGGTCCCGCTGTACATCGTGTCGATAAAGATATTGCGTTCTGCCCACATCACTTCCAGATCAAACAAACAGAAAGAGTAGCGCTCACGGTCTTCCACCCAACCGGCCGGTTCCTGCACAGCCACCACCGTAAACAGTTCATTGTCGTTGCCCCACCATGCCAGAATCAGGTACCGGAGTGAGGCGCCCTCATGACAGATGATAAATCCTGGCGTCTCTGACCAGCTGACGGCGGGCCTGGCTGCCTTGAGTTCTGCCAGACATGCCAGATATGGCGTGAGCTCAACCGGCGTTGCGGTCGTAGAAATGGTATACAGCTTGAGTAAGTCGCTGTCATACCAGTCATGGGCAGTACGGATGTGTCTTGGCTGATACATGTGGCGTAACTCTTGAAATGCCGGCAGATACCGGTGTTTAACCCGATCATCGCATCAGCGCCGGCGTGGTATAAACTTTTTACTGATAATCGGGGTCTCATACTAACCAGCTTCAATGAACAGGTCACCTATGCGAATAATGCTTATTTTACTGCTGCTGTTTTCTACCCCGCTTCTGGCCGTCAGTCAGGCCGAAGCTGAGCGCCTGTTCAGCCAGGGCCAGTACCCCGAGGCCCTGGCAGCCTTCGAATCTCTGGCAGAGACAGATACACCAGAGCATTTGTACCTGCTGGCGCGCAGCCAGTTTCATGCCGGTCAGTATGCGGCAGCAGAAGACTCACTGGCAGCCGCACTGAAGCACGAACCGCAAAATGTCGAAGCACTGTATCTGCAGGGCAGCGTAAAGGTTTCCCGGGTCAGCGAAGTTTCCATCTTCAGCAAGGTGGGTCTTGCCAAACAGGCACTGTCCTCCTGGCAGCAGCTCGTGACCCTTGATCCGACGCACATTGAAGGCGTCTATGCGCTGGCCAGCTATTATCTTTCCGCGCCTGGCATCGCTGGTGGTGACCTGAAGAAAGGAGAGGCTGTGCTTGAAGATCTGGGCAAATTGAGCCCTGCCTGGGAAAAGCTGGGTCGCTTCAACCTGTTGTCAAAACAGGAGAAATTCGCCGCAGCGGAGATCATGCTGCGTCAGGCCAGCAACGAGATTTCCGGGCGGGCATTTCCAGCCTATGTACTGGCAAACTTTTATATTCAGCAGCAAAACTTTGATCAGGCACAGATCGCGCTGAACGACTACATCAGTCGGGAAAAAACCTGGAACGACCCGGAGCCCAGCATGGTCGCCATGTTGCAGGGTAAAATCTATGCCGGCCTTGGCAGGAAGGCAGAGGCACGTCAGGAGCTGGAGAAAGCGCTGGGGCTTGTCCGCCGGCCCGACCTCAGGGCGCTGGTCAAAGCAGCGCTGGAAGAGCTCTGATCAAATCGGTTTATCGCGGTTTCGGCATCCTTTCCGTCATTCAGCCTTTGCCGGATTCCGTCTTACGCACCCAGTCTTCGTAACGGGCATCCCGCTTCCGGGTCCATAGCTGATAGAGGGGAATCAATGCTGCTTCTGCCTCCGCCACGCCTTCCTCTCCCAGAAATCGTTGCATGGATTCGTGCATGGAAGCTTCGAATCGATTGAACGCTTCGAGTCCGACTGGCGTTATCTCTATGCACAATGCCCGCCGGTCATCCGGATCTTCGGTGCGGGTAATCCAGCCCCGGGATTCCAGCGTTCCCACCAGGGAAGTGATACTGGGCTTACGGATGCTGCTTTCCACCGCCAGTTCCGCCGCTCTTCTCGGGCCACGCATCAGAAAGTACAACATCCGGTACTGACTGATGGACATGTCTTCTTTGCGGGAAGCGCGTTCCAACTGATGTTGCAGGTACAGGAGGGTACGTACCAGTATCTTGTCGGTATTCATGGTCTTCTCTCGATCTGTGCCCGTATTGTAACCGGACAGGGATGCCAGATACCCTTGTGAGGCAGCATCTCCGGGTTAAAAGATTAGCTCGACGAACTAATTAAACTTGTGTATTGTTTTTGTTACTTTGTGATTGACGCGAACAGCAATAACAATAAACAATCTACAGGAACATCGTTAAGTAAACAGCCCTGCCACAGCATCGAAATAACATCGACAGCGCAGTGCTGAATCAGCCTGAAGGTACGCCTCCCGAAGGTACGCCTCCCGAAGGTACGCACCCGGTAACTGGATAATGACAGTGACAGTGTGAGGCTACGAAACGAAGTTCACAAAACGAAATTAACGCAGCTACCAAGCTACCCTGAGCTGCCCAGTGTGTATGACACCGCTGTACTGGGCAGGCCTCGGGGATTCCTTCTAGCGATCGGCAAATCCGAGGATCTTGTCCTCCTGCAACTTCTGCCAGAAATCAGGGTCGTAGGCCTGTTCCGGATTCGCGCGCACCACCTGATCCAGCGCGTGAGCATCTTCTCCCAGCAACACCCGCCATTTTTCATTTCTGACCGCATCCAGCATCATGCTGGCAGCAGAGGCCGCTGAAGTCGGTGCGTTATCACGGAAACCGATAGCCTGCTGGTGCAGCATTTCACGAATCTGATCATCACTCAGATTCATTAACTCTTCTGCACCCGCCACCCCTGCATTCATCCATCTTTCCCGAACCGCCCTGACCTGCTCGTCAGACATCTCATGCCCGGAGGCACCGCCAAGCACTTTTGCGGAGTTAATCACAATGGACGTACCGATATGGCCGGGCATCACGACAGAGACTTTGACATGGGGTGCATTGAGGCGCAGATCAGTGATCAGTGCTTCGCTGAAACCTTTCACTGCGAACTTTGCCGCGCTGTAAGCGGTGTGAGACGTATGGGGACCAAGCGAGGCAAAAAAGCCATTCACACTGGAGGTATTGATAAGATGAGCTTCGTCAGCCGCTATGAGCATCGGCATAAACGCCCGGCTGCAGTAGTAAACCCCAAACCAGCACACCCCGAAGGTTTTCTCCCAGCTGGCACGGTCATCTGCCACGAAACTGCCGCCCCCACCAATACCGGCATTGTTGAACAGCAAATTAACAGCGGGGCCAAATTCCGCTGCTACCGCCTGCTGAAAGGCGACAACCTGGGATTCCACGGAAACATCACACAGCTGCGTCGTGACCCGGGTACCTGCGGGCGCACCGGCCAGCGCCAGATCCCGGGATTCCGCCATGTTTTCAGCTGATACATCACACATCGCCACGTGACAGCCTGCGGCAGCCAACTGCCCCACCAGTTCACGGCCCATGCCGGTGCCGCCACCGGTCACCACGGCTATCTTGCCTGTAAAGTCTTTCATAAGTGTTCCTTGGTTTTTTAATTCTGTGATCGTTATTCTTCTTCTGAGGGTTGGCGCTCAAGATCGGTGAACTGATCCCGCGCCAGCCATAACCATACTGCCAGCACCGCAAAGACAGCGCCGCTTATCAAACCTGCTGGCCATCCACCACCACGCTCGTCGGTGAGATTCCACACCAGCATACCAATGGCAATTTGCCCGACATACAATGCCGCCCAGGGGGACATCCACGGTTTCATATGCAGAAACCCGTAGTAACCTGCAGCATAGATCAACCAGTGGAATGGTTCCGTTGCTTTGGCCCAGAAGCCGGTCAGTAGTATACCAAACCAGACTTCCTGATCCTCTGCCATGGGCTTCAGAAACATATCGAACGGCATGTACAAAAACGTCATATAAGCACAGAACCCCAGCAGCAGGTTCATCATCCAGCTTCTGCGGGCAAGTAAGGCTTTCAGTTCTTTCACCATATCAGCTACCTGTGCTGTGTGTCGTGTGCATACATCTGGAGACTTTTTTGCACCCCGGGATTCGCCCTAAGCACCGTGACCGGAATGTATAATTCAGGACAGAATGCAGGTCAGCTGGCTAACCCGCAAACCGGAACGCATCATCCCAGCGCTGGTCCAGTATCTTACAGGCTTCCGCCAGGCTCACCACTGCCAGCCCGGGTTCCGTTGTTTTCAGCAGTCCCAGCGTCGCCAGTTTTTCCAGCGCATCGTCAATCTCAAAATCTACCGCACATTGCAGGGTTTCCTGAAACCATTGTTCGATGGCGGCATCCAGCGCCGCAGCATTGTTGATTTCCGGTCGCGTCGTCAGGAAGTAGAAGGCCAGCAGGGCTTCTTTACATTCTTCTTCTTCCGCGTCATCAATCAGCCGGTAAAAAACCCCGGCATTATTATCAAGATTCTTAAAATAAAGGCTTTCTGTCAGAGACTGCATAAAGGTAAGTTTGCGGTTCTTGAAATTCACAAACTGCTTCCAGATAAAACTGCCAAGCGCACCAAACGCCGCCATAATCGCAACAATCGCAGCCTGATTCAGCTCCACCGGTTCCTGGCTGACGCCCAGCCAGAAACCAATCATGCCACCTAACAACAATAAGGAGGCGCCAACCTTGGTGGTCAGGACCACACCACCACCAACGACTGCCGGCACCCCGATCATAAGTTTATCGATCAGTCTCATACCGACACGGGTCGTGGGGAACAGAATTTCAATATCGGCTCTGGGTACATTCTGGAATAACTTCAGCAGGGTGCCACCCAGCCTTGGGTACTTTTCGCGGTAAGCGTCTTTTAGCCGGATATACAGTACGACGCGGTCAAAGTTGGCGAATGTCAGCTGTTTCTTTCGCAGCCCGAACAGGCTGCTGACCATTTCGGTTTTGTTGCTCTCACCACGGGTGAACAGCAATACTTCTTCAAAGGCATCAAAGTCGACAATGACCCGCAGCTGAAACAGGGATGATTCACTGAATGCCTGCTGCAGTTCCGCCTCAGTCAGCTTTTCATAGTTGGCGCGGTCAAGCAGATGATCAAGCTGATCAATAAAACTTGTTGTCACTTGTCCCGGTTCGGAATTGATAACCCGCGTATCGCGGTTAGGGTTCAGGGGTGCATAAGCATCTTTGAGATTTTCCAGCAGGCGGTGAAACTCAAAATGATAAACACTCTGCAGCAACTGACAGAAACTTCCAAAGGCCTCTGCGTCACTGCCTGCCAGCAAGCCTTCGCGGGCGCACAGATCTGTCAGATCTTTCTTCCGAAAGGGAATAAAGCGCAGGGGGACGTGTTCGTGAGACATGGAATCCTGAATTCACACTGGCATGAGCGGATTATTCCAGCAAGCCGGGAAAGGCACAATTGCCGAACAGGACATAATGCCTTCGGGGCAAACCAGGTTTACACACCGGTGCCAGCGCCGGTAGCTCAGCAGGCATAAAAAAACGCCCCGCAGGGCGTTTCTTCTGGCTCGCGAGATCGCGAATCAATCAGTTGGCATCAATAAAGCTGCGCAGTTGTTCCGACCGGGCAGGATGCCGCAGTTTACGCAGCGCCTTGGCTTCAATCTGACGAATACGTTCTCTGGTCACAGAGAACTGACGACCGACTTCTTCCAGTGTGTGGTCAGTATTCATGTCGATCCCAAAGCGCATTCTGAGTACCTTCGCTTCCCTTTCGGTCAGCGCTGTCAGGACGCTGGTGGTGGTCTCTTTCAGGCCTTCATCAGTGGCATGATCCATCGGAGATTCAACGGACGTATCGCTGACCAGGTTCCACATGGTGGAATCGTCATCATCTCCGACAGGCGTTTCCAGCGAGATAGGCTGCTTCGCGACATCCAGGGCCTTCAGCACCTTGTCTTCCGGCAAATCCATCTTGATGCTCAGTTCTTCAATAGTGGGGTTTCTGCCCAGTTCCTGAATCATCTGACGGGTAAGCCGGTTAAGCTTGTTCACCGTTTCCATCATATGCACAGGCACCCGAATGGTTCGCGCCAGGTCAGAAATAGACCGGGTAATTGCCTGCCTGATCCACCAGGTCGCATAGGTGGAAAATTTGAAGCCGCGGCGATATTCAAACTTGTCGACCGCCTTCATCAGCCCAATGTTGCCTTCCTGAATCAGATCAAGGAAATGCAGGCCACGATTGGTGTACTTCTTGGCGATAGAAATAACCAGACGCAGGTTGGCTTCGATCATGTCCTTCTTGGCAGACCGGGTCTTACCAACAGCAACGAAAAGGCGACGATTGATATCCTTGATTTCCGCCACACTGAGGCCAGTGCGATCGGAGATACGGCGAATTGTCTTGAGTGCGTAACGGATAGAAACGCGATGTTTAGCCAGCGTTTCCGACCATTTTTCTCCCGCTTCGATCTGTGCATCAAGCCAGGTCAGGTCAGTTTCATTACCGACATACAGACTGACAAACAGGTCTCTGGGCATACCGGCTCTGGCGACACACAGTTCCCGCACGGTTTTTTCCTGCTGACGAATTTTTTGCATGTCACCACGCACTTCTTCCAGCAAGGGGTCCATAACCGCCGGTACCAGTTTGAACAGACTGAAAGCCTCACCCAACTGATCAAGTGATTTGATCGTAGCCTTGTCTTCCCGGCCGGATTTTTCAAAAGCCTTCTCGTACTTCGCCTGCGCCTTCTTCAATGCCTTGAATCGCTGATGCGTCAGCGCCAGGTCGAGACCTTTCTTCTCTTCATGCTCGCTGGCTTCGTAACTGCCACTGGACTTGGCTTCAGCGACCTGCGACATATCAGGAATCACATCTTCCGGATCCAGGAAGCCACTGAGAATCAGCCCCAGATCACCTTCTTCCTCAACAATCTGTTCATAGGCAGCGAGTACCTGTTCGACGTTACCGGGGTAACGGGCCAGAATCGACATGGTTTCCCGCAAACCTTCTTCGATTCGTTTGGCAATAACAATTTCACCCTCTCGGGTCAGCAGCGGAACCGTACCCATTTCACGCATGTACATGCGCACCGGGTCCATGGTCTTACCCACCACAGATTCAATCCCGCCAATGACGCCGGAATCAACTGAACTGTCTTCGGTATTAGCGTCGCCAAGGCTTTCAGGATCAGGTGTCTGTTCATAGACGGTGATGCTCATTTCTTCGAACATCTGAATGA
>JAGRIO010000181.1 GCA_020443225.1 Pseudomonadales bacterium | reverse complement strand
CCTGTAATGAACGTATATGAACTGTTCCATGATCGCTTTCAACGCGGTGCCGACTTTCTCCGCACGCCGGATAACGAAGCACTGTATTCCTATCAGGATCTGCACCGTATCAGTGCCCAGTACGCCAACAGGTTCACAGAGTTGGGCCTGCAAAAGGGTGACAGAGTTATTGTACAAACCGGCAAGACACCGGCATTTCTGTTTATTTATTTCGCCTGCCTGCGTGCCGGTCTCATCTTCCTGCCCCTGAATACAGCCTACCGCCACGATGAACTGGCCTATTTCGCCGGTAATGCTGAACCGTCGCTTATCGTTTGTGATCCCGCCTCTGAAACCCTGTTCCGGGACATCGTCGGTAGCAGCACTGAAAACCAGCGCTGCGAGATTCTGACGCTGGACATAAACGGCGAGGGTTCGGTAATTGTGGACCGCGAGGCCACGGAATTCACCCCGGTAGACGTCAATGACGATGACGTCGCCGTCATTCTTTACACCTCCGGCACTACTGGTCAACCGAAGGGAGCCATGATCACCCACGGCAATCTGGCCGCCAATGGTCTGGCCCTGCATGAAGCATGGGGCTGGCAGGATGGTGATGTGATGCTGCATGCATTGCCGGTATTCCACATCCATGGCCTGTTTGTTGCCACTCATCTGCCGGTACTGAATGCCAGCCCGATCATTTTTCTGAACAGTTTCGACCCGACAGAAGTCACCCGGCTTCTGCCTCATGCCACAGTATATATGGGCGTACCGACCAACTATGTGCGGCTGCTTAATCATGGTGGCCTGTCGCCAGAGGTCTGCGGCAAAATGCGCCTTTTTACCTCTGGCTCTGCGCCCCTGCTGACACAGACCTTTGAGGCCTTTACAGCTGCAACGGGTCACGAAATTGTCGAGCGCTATGGCATGACTGAAACCGGCATGAACACCTCCAACCCGCTACAGGGCAAACGTAAACCAGGAACCGTCGGACCCGTACTGCCAGGCGTTGAAGCCAGGGTTGTCGACGGTGAAGGCAGGGAGTTGCCTGATGGCGAGACTGGCGGTCTCGAGGTGCGCGGTGCCAATGTTTTCCGCGGCTACTGGCGCATGCCGGAAAAAACCGCAGAGGAATTTACCCCAGATGGCTATTTCCGCACCGGCGACCAGGCCAGACGCGACGCTGACGGTTATATCTCTATCGTTGGCCGCAGCAAGGATATGATTATCACAGGCGGCCTGAATGTCTATCCAAAGGAAATCGAGTCAGTCATCGACAAACTGCCAGGCGTAGTCGAATCTGCCGTCATTGGGCTGCCTCACCCGGATTTCGGTGAAGCCGTTACCGCCGTGGTGGTCAGGGAAGCAGAAGCGTCAATCTCGGAAGCAGAGATCATTACGGCATTGAAAAACAAACTGGCTAATTTTAAGGTGGCAAAACAGGTCTACTTCGTCGGGGAGCTACCAAGAAACACCATGGGTAAGGTCCAGAAGAATATCCTTCGCGACACTTATGCAGGGTGATATTCCCGCACCGGAATGACCTGAATATTGATCAGTTCAGGAGGGAAAAAAGATGGCAACCAGACTACTACCAGAGAACGAGCAACTGAACAGTTGCGTCGCTCAGGACGACATCCTTGTGGGTCCCCTGCGGACCCCTTCAAACAGTTCCAGGCATCTGGGTGCAGGTAGCATTCATGATGACGCTACCGCGCAGAAACTGGGTTTTCGTGGAGGAACCGTCGCAGGCTCATTACATATGGAGCAACTGCCACCACTGGCAGAAGCATTATTTGGTGAGCAGTGGTGGCAGCAGGGTGGCATGTCGATGTATTTCCGTTATGCCACCGCCGATCAGGAACCGGTCCGGTGTTTTGCGGATCAGCTCCGGACCCCGACTCAAACCCGAAGCCGGGTATGGATTGAAGACACAGAAGACCATCTGGTGGCGGAAGGTACACTCAATACAGGAGGTCCGGACCCGGATTCACCCCTGCAACAACGCATCAGACAGACCGCTGAGCCACAGGACATCCGTATCCTCGCCCATGTAGCACCCGGCAGCAGAAGCGAGCGCATCAGCACCAGGGTCAGCAGTGAGCTGGTCAGTCAGCGTCTGTCTGTAATTACCGAGCCTATGACGGTTTATCAGGGTTCACAGCCTTACCTGCCGCCCAGTCTGGTGGTCAGGATACTGCGTGCCGGAGAGCAGCAGGTTCTGCCCAGAAGCGAAAACACTGGCGTCGGCCTTTTCGGTGCCATCGAAATCCAGCACGTCAATGGTCCCGTACTGGCTGAGAAAGACTACGACTGCGTCACCGAGGTCATCTGCCTGGGAGAAACCCCGAAGACTGAATATCTGTGGTATCGCAGCACCTTGCTTGACGGCGATAAAGAAGTGGCGTTCATGCTGATGATGTTACGCTTCATGAAAGCCTCTTCACCCCTGTGGCAGGAGAAATAAACCCACAGTATTGCCAGGGTGAATCACCATTTCAGATGAGAGCATGCTAGAATCCGCGCGTCATTCATCGCGCCAGCACTCCAATCTGTTATGACTCGCCTTGGCATTCTCGCTTCACATCGGGGTAGTAACTTTCAAGCTATCCTCGATGCCTGCCACCGAGGCGAACTTGCCGCAGAGACCCGGGTTGCCATCTCAAATAACAGTGGTTCTCTCGCGCTCGAAAGAGCCAGAAAAGAAGGCATACCCGCGCTACACATCTCGGGTGTGACGCACCCTGACCCCAATGCCCAGGATCTCGCCATTCTGACAGCGCTCAGAGAATACGGTGTAGAACTGGTGGTCACTGCAGGCTATATGAAGAAACTGGGCCCACAAACCCTGGAGGCCTTTGCTGGCAGAATCGTCAACATTCATCCATCGCTACTGCCCCGCCATGGGGGTCATGGGATGTTCGGTATGAATGTGCACCGTGCAGTCATTGCTGAAGGCGACCGGGAGACAGGCATCACCATCCATTATGTCGATGGTGACTATGACACGGGGCCCGTCATCGATCAGATCAGCATTCCCGTGGCCATAGATGACACACCTGAATCACTGGCCGATAAGCTGATCGACCTTGAGCATGATTTTCTGGTTCAAACACTGAAAAAAATTATTCAAACCTGAACGGAGACCTTCCATGTCCGAAACAGCCATACCCCGCGCACCGATTGCTCTGATGACCTGCGAATCCGGCCGGGAATTTGCCGAAAGGGTGGCTGACCACATGGGGCTGCCACTTTTACCCACCAGAGAAACCTGGTTTGCCTGTGGCGAAGGAAAGCTGGAGATCGATGCCAATGTTCGTGGCCATGACGTCTATATCTTTCAGTCTGCCATCGGCCCTCAGGATCAGCGCTCTGTCTATGACCGCTTCATCATGCTGCTACATGCAGTAGAAGCCGCCGCCCTGTCTGATGCTCAGTATGTCACCGCGGTCGTGCCTTACTATCCGGGCGCCCGACAGGATAAACGCAAGGGCAGAACCCGGGAAGGCATCAGTGCTGGGCTGTTTGCCCGCATGCTACAAAGTGCCGGCGCAGACCGGGTCATGTGTGTTGAAATCCACAATGACGCTATCGCCGGGATGTTCAACCCTTCCTTCACCCATCTTGAGAATGTTTTCCTGACCCGCCACCTGACCGAGTGGCTGGTGGAAAGGGGTCTGACAGGCGATGTGGTGGTATCTCCGGACGTGGGGTATCTGGAACGGGCCAGAGCCTACGCCGAGGAATTGTCGGCGGACCTCGCGGCCCTGTCCAAGGAACGCAACTATTCCGTGCCTAATTCGGTGTTCCGTTCTACCCTGATCGGTGAAGTCGATGGTCAGAATGTGTTGCTGGTGGATGATATTGTCGATTCCGGCGGTTCCGTGGTCGCAGCCATTGACGAGCTGAAAAGTCGCGGCGCCAAAGACATTGTGATGGCCTGCGTGCACATTCTGTTCTCCGGCCCTGCCTGGGAGCGACTGAGCGAGCTGCATGCCCGATCAGAAGCGGAAGGCTGGAAGTTCAGCTTTGTGGGTACTTCAACGGTCCGGCACCCCAACCCACCTGCCTGGTATCACACCTTTGAAATCGAAAAGCTGCTGGCCACTATCGTTCAGAAAATTAATTCCCGTGGCAGCGTCAGCAAAGTTCAGCAGGACCGGGAATAGCAATCCACTTGACATGAACTACGTAACCCTTATGCTTTCCGCCCATGAATAATACCGCTCGCATCCTGTCTATTATAATCAGCATTATTCGCTGGCCACTGGTGGGATGACCCTTGCGCAAAACAGAGTCAGAACCCGCCAGCCAGGCGGGTTTTTTCGTTTATGGATCTTAAAAAACAGTATTTGAATCGACAAGGTGAACCTGGTGTCTGAAACCACATCCGATACAAGCAACAGCAATGAATCTTTCTCGTTTGTTGAAGAGGAACACAGGATTCTGAAGTTCTGGGAGGAAAACGATACTTTCCGGAAATCCCTCGCACAGACTTCAGATGCAAGTCCGTATATTTTCTATGACGGACCACCCTTTGCCACCGGCCTGCCGCACCATGGCCATCTGGTGGCGTCAACCATCAAGGATGTGGTGCCACGTTACTTCACTATGAAAGGCTTCCACGTTGAACGCCGCTTTGGCTGGGACTGCCACGGGCTACCCATCGAACACGAGATCGACAAATCGCTGGGAATGTCATCCCAGGAAGCGGTAGAGAAACTGGGCATCAAAGGTTACAACGACGAGTGCCGTGGCATTGTTCAGCGTTATACCAGCCAGTGGGAGCAGACCATCACCCGTATCGGTCGCTGGGTCGACTTCAGAAATGATTACAAAACCATGGATCCCTGGTTCATGGAATCTGTCTGGTGGGTCGTCAAGCAACTGTGGGAAAAGGGCCTGATCTATCGCGGCGCTAAAGTTGTCCCCTTCTCAACAGCGTTAGGCACTGTGCTGTCAAACTTTGAGGCGGGCTCCAACTACCAGGACGTTCAGGACCCGGCGGTTACCGTCCTGTTCCGGCTTCAGGACGAAGATGCCTATATTGCCGCCTGGACCACAACCCCCTGGACGCTGCCATCCAATCTGGCGCTGTGCGTTGGCGCAGATATCGACTATGTCAAAGTGCATGATGAAGATGCGGACATCAGTTTATATCTGGCAGAAGCGCGCCTTGAGGATTTAACAAAACAGAAAAACCTGACAGTTACCGGTCGTTGCAAGGGTTCGGCGCTGGCAGGTAAAAGCTATGAACCACTGTTCCCTTATTTCACCGATATGCGTGAAGAAGGTGCATTTACCATCGTAGCGGACGATTATGTCAGTACCGACAGCGGCACAGGTGTGGTACATCAGGCTCCGGCGTTTGGCGAGGATGACTACCGGGTGCTGAAAGCCCATGGCATCACTGCCATGGTGTGTCCCATTGACATGGCAGGAGCATTTACCGCGGAAGTTCCGGACTACGCCGGGATGCATGTCAAAGAAGCAGACAAGCACATCATCCGTGACCTGAAGGCGTCAGGCGCGCTGTATAAGCAGGATGTTATCGTTCACAGCTACCCCTTCTGCCCCCGGTCAGACACCCCGATCATCTATCGGACCATCGATTCCTGGTATGTCAGGGTCGAGCAGATGCGCGATCAGCTGAAGGCATCCAATGACCAGATCAACTGGGTGCCCGAGCACATTCAGCATGGCCGGATGGGTAACTGGCTGGAAGGTGCAATTGACTGGGCAATTTCCAGAAACCGGTACTGGGGCACACCTCTGCCTATCTGGATCAATGACACAACCGGTAATCAGATCTGCGTTGGCTCAATCGATGAATTGGCCAGCCTCAGTGGTGTGCGGGTCGATGACCTGCATCGCGAGAATGTAGATCCGCTGACCTTCACCGTCGACGGAGAGGAAGGCACTTATCGCCGCATCGAAGAGGTGCTGGACTGCTGGTTTGAATCCGGCTCTATGCCCTACGCACAACTTCACTATCCGTTTGAAAACCAGCAGGTTTTTGAAAAAGGTTTCCCTGCCGAGTTTATCGCCGAAGGCCTGGATCAGACCCGTGGCTGGTTTTATACCCTGATTGTCCTCGGCACAGCACTGTATGGAACGCATCCTTTCAAGAACGTCATCGTGAACGGCATCGTTATGGCGGAAGACGGCAAGAAGATGTCCAAACGGCTGCGGAATTACACCCCGCCTGACGAGTTGATGGAGGAGTACGGTGCAGATGCCCTGCGGCTCTATCTGATCAATTCCGGTCTGGTTAAAGCCGAAGAGCAGCGCTTCACCGATACCGGCGTCAAGGATATGGTTCGACGGGCGCTGCTGCCATGGCTGAACGCCTTCCGGTTCCTGAAAACTTACGCCGACATCGATCAGTGGTCCCCACAGAACGGACTCGTCAGTTCTGACAACATCATGGATCAGTGGATACTCTCACGCCTGCAAACACTGAAAGGCAACATCTCCCGCGAGATGGAAGCCTATCACCTCTATAACGTTGTGCCGGCGCTGTTTGACTTTATTGAGGACCTGACAAACTGGTACATCCGGCTCAATCGTGCGCGATTCTGGGACACCGACATGACCCCGGACAAGCAGGCAGCCTATTCGACCCTGTATGTGACTCTGAACGAACTGTGTCTGACCATGGCGCCCTTTGCCCCATTTCTGGCAGAGCACATTTATCAGGAAATGGCGACTTTCCGCAGCGAGGGAGAACCGGAATCCGTGCACCTGTGCGCGTACCCGGAAGCGAATGAAGACGCCATTCAGCCTGTGCTTGAAGAGGCAGTTACCCGGATGCAGCACATCATTCTGCTCGGCCGGCAGAAGCGCAATCAGGTCAGAATCAAGACTAAAACCCCGTTGTCAGAGCTGACCATTGTTCACAAGGATGATGCCCTGCTGCAGGAAATCAGCAGGCTGGCGAACTACATTCAGGCTGAGCTCAATGTGAAACATCTGAGCTACAGCACGGCTGAGCAGGACTACATCAACCTGTATGCGCGGCCAAACTCTCCGGTACTGGGCAAGCGACTGGGTAAGAATTTCAGGGCTTTCAAGAGTGCCATCGAAGCCCTCAGTTCCGCTCAGATCGAAACCTACCAGCGCGACGGGGAACTCATTATCGACGGTGAGCGTTTCAGCGACGATGACATTCTGATCTTCCGCGAAGCCAAGGAAGGTACCGATGCGGTTTCTGATCGTTTCATTTCTATCGATATGAATTGTGAACTGAGTGACGAACTCATCAGGGAAGGTCTGGCACGTGAAGTCGTTAACCGTATTCAGAAAACCCGGAAAGATCAGGGTTTCCATGTTGCCGACAGAATTGAAATCAGCTTAAGCGCCAGTAACAGCCTGGCAGAGGCTATTCGCGAGCACCAGGATCATATTTGCGCCGAGACTCTCGCTGACAGTCTGAAGGTGACTGACACTGAACAGCAGGTTAAGTACGATATTGACGGCGAATCACTGGCGCTAACAATCACCAGGGTGTAGCGCCAGGCAATTTGCAGCTATTACTCCCCCTGGCGGGTCTGATGCGGAGAAGGCGCGCCAGGGGACTGTCGGTTCAGTGATTTGTTAACCAGGTCGAGAAAGTCATCAACAGTAAACGGCTTTTTGATGAAATATGCATGCCTGTCACCAGAAATTTTATCCAGCACCTGATCCTGATGATAACCACTGACCAGAATCACCGGAATACCAATCCTTTCTTCGCGGATTTTTCGGTAAACTTCAGGCCCTGACATTTTTGGCATGGTGCAGTCTATGACGGCCAGCTGGATACCATGGTCTGGGTTTTCAAAATGTCGCCAGGCGTCACG
>JAGRIO010000180.1 GCA_020443225.1 Pseudomonadales bacterium | reverse complement strand
ACGCTGGGCGCCTCTCAGTGTGCGCTGGATCAGGCGGTGGCCTATGCCAGAGAACGTAAGCAGTTTAACCGGGTGATTGGCTCATTCCAGGCCGTTAAACATATGTGTGCGGAAATGGCCGCTGCGCTGGAGCCCTGCCGGTCGATGGTGTGGTATGCCGGACATGCCTTTGATCAGGTACCCGAAGAAGCCACGCTGATGGCCTGTCACAGTAAGGCGCATCTGGCAGAAGTGGGTAAGTTTGTCGTTCGCGTTGCCACTGAAGTTCATGGTGGTATGGGTTTTACGGATCTGGTGGGTCTGCACTACTGGTTCAAGCGCGTCGGTGCTAACCGGCAATTGCTGGGTTCCCCGGAACGGGTTAGGGAACAGGCAGCACAGGTGCAGGGGCTGATATAAATTCAGCCTCACCAGCCAGAAACATTCACTGATAACATCGTTTTAGTTGCATTGAGGGAGACATCGTTGAGTCTGCAAGCAGAAGTAAAAATGACAAGGCCAGAAGCTATCGCACAGTTGACGGCTGCGGGGCAGGATTATGAACTGATACCCGGTGAAGTCTGGGGAAGACCCTGCCGGGTATTTAAGAACGCGCCGGAAAATCTGCGGGCGTTGTTTGAATCTACCCGCTCTGACGAGACGTTTCTGGTCTATGAAGATGAACGCTATACCTTTGAGGAGACCTGGCAGCATGCCTGTGCCCTTGGCCATGCGCTGACGAAGCTCGGGGTGGGTAAAGGTGACCGGGTAGCGGTCTCCATGCGCAACTATCCGGAATGGGTGATGAGTTTCAATGCCATTACCTCGATCGGTGCTGTGGCTGTTGCGATGAATGCTCTGTGGAGCGGCGATGAGATGGCCTATGGCCTTAACAACTGTGGCGCTAAAGTGCTGATTGCTGACCAGGAACGTCTGGATCGACTGGCCGAGGTGATCTCGGAAGTTGATCTGCAGGTCATCGCTGTAAGGGGCGAGAATAGCCAGGTGCCTTCACAACCCTGGGCCGATCTGATTGCTCCGTTTAAGGGGCAGGAGATGCCTGATGTTGAGGTAGCGCCCGGTGATCCGGCGATCATCTTCTATACCTCTGGCTCTACCGGGCATCCTAAGGGTGCCGTGTCCTGCCATCAGAATGTAATGACTGCGCTGTTTTCCTGGGAACTGGAAGGCGTGATAGCGGCGACTATCAGTCAGCTGGCGCCGGAAGAGCTGCCCTATCAGGCAGGTACCCTGCTGGCGGTGCCACTGTTCCATGTGACCGGTTGCCATGCGGTTTTTCTGATGAGCTACCGGGCTCAGCGAAAGATGATCTGCATGTACAAATGGGATGTGGATCTCGCGATGGAGCTGATCGAGCGGGAGAAGATCACCACCTTCGTGGCCCCTGCGGCCATGACCGGTGACCTGGTGAATGCTGCGGCAGGCTCTGACCGTGATCTTTCCAGCCTCGCGGTGGTAGGTGGGGGCGGCGCGCCCAGAGCGCCTGAACAGGTGAAGAAGATTCCCGGTGCCTTTGGCAAAGCCATGCCGAATACGGGCTGGGGTATGACTGAAACCAATGCCATTGGTGCGGGCATTGGTGGTGAAGATTATGTTGAACATCCGGGTAGTTCCGGCCGGTGTTCTGCAGCGCTGGACCTGCGGGTCGTCAATGAGGCTGGTGATGAATTACCTGCTAACACGCCCGGTGAGTTGCAGGTTCGTGGCTCTTCGGTTATTCAGGGTTACTGGAACCGTCCGGAAGCCAATGCGGAATCCTTTGTGGATGGCTGGTTCCGAACTGGCGACGTTGCCGTGATTGATGATGAGGGTTATGTCTATATTGTCGACCGGATCAAGGATCTGGTGATTCGCGGCGGTGAGAACATCGGCTGTGCTGAAGTCGAAGCGGGTTTGCTGGAACATGACAACATTCTTGAAGCATCAGTCTATGCGGTGCCGGACGAGCGTCTCGGTGAGGAAGTCGGAGCAACTATCTATTGCAATGCTCCGCTGACTGAAGAGGACATCCGCAGTTTTCTTGGCGAGCGTATTGCTCGCTTCAAGATTCCCCGTTACTACCAGATAGCGGCAGAGCCGCTGCCAAGGATCGCCTCAGGCAAGATTGATAAGCGCAGTTTACGCGCCGAGGCAGTGCAGGCACTGGGATTAGCTAAAGCCTGAAAATATTGAAAGGACTGGCAGCGTCAGCCACTGATAATTGAGGCAGAACGCTGAATAAACCAGAACATTGCAATGCAGCCTGTCAGCCAGAGCGGGGTTATTTCAACCGCTCTGCTGATTTGCCAGCCAGATCTTCTGACAGCGTTTGCTACGCCAAGGGCTATCAGCACTATCAGTAACTGACCGGCCTCGATGCCAACGTTAAACAGAAATAATGCCATCAACTGGCCGTTTTCCGGCAACCCGGTTTCGGCCAGCGCCCCCGCGAATCCTAGTCCGTGCAATAAGCCAAATGCTAGCGCCAGTAGCCAGGGTTGATGGCTGAGGGTGGATTTCACCGGTAACAGATGTTCGCGGACCACCAGCACAATACTCATCGCAATCAGCGCCTCAACCGGGGCGTTGGGGATGGTTATCATGCCCGTGGCAGAAAGACCCAGTGTGACCGAATGGGCGACGGTAAAGCCGGTGATGGTCGCCAGTAACATGGGAAGGCTTCGAATGATGTACATGAGCGCCAGAATAAACAGTACATGATCCAGCCCGAACAGCAGATGCTCGATGCCCAGTAGCAGGTAGGCTGGTACTGAAGGCGCGGGCCCCGACAATCGTAGTATCGGTTCCGTTGGCTTCACCAGATGGTTGCTGGTATCACCATTGAGCCGGGTCACTGTGACCATTGCATCTGTCAGGGTGCGGTCCAGATTGGTGATGCGGATTTCATCCAGCTGGCCCGATGTGCAGGTGATGCGGAACTGCTGTTCCAGGGCGCTCATGTCTGCGTGACTGGTGACCTGCCCGGCTTCACAGTTGGTTGTGACACCAAGATTCAGCCAACTGCCCTGAATCTGCGGTTGCTTAAAACTCACCAGCCAGTGATCACCGGATTCCTGGGTCAGCACAAGATAGGCCGGCCTGCTTTCGTGGGCCTGTACGGACAGCGGCAGCAGGCCAGTCAGCAGCAGAGCTGCCAGCAGATTTCTCAGGTGATGGAATGCCTTCATTGCCGCGTGGAAATTACCTGACTTCATCAGAACGGATAATGCGGTACTGATCTCTGACGGATTCCAGCCATTCATTGCGCCGGCGTTCTGTCTGGCTTCGGGTGATATCTTCCAGCACCTTCTGGCTGACGTTCTCAAAAGGGACAACCTCGGCGGGTAAGCGCTGGGTCAGGTTCAGCAGGTGATAGCCATACTGGCTGTGAATGACGGGTAACCAGCCGGTTGCTTCGGAGTCTGCCAGCTGCACAGCAAAGTCAGGGCCGAAGCTGGCAGCGATCTGACGCAGGTTCTTGCTGATATTGGCACGGTTCAGCAGGGTGGGTTCACCGTTGATGGTCTCACCCGCCAGTGCCCTGCGACGGGCTTCCTCTGCTGCCTCCGGCGTGGCGTAGAAATAGTGGATAAAGCTGTAGCGTTCAGGTAGCCGGTAGTCTTCGAGATGAGTCTGATAGTACTGCCGGAGCTCCGCATCAGTGGGTAAGGCGGGGCTGACCTCGTCGATGATGAATTCCAGTTTCTGAACCAGTCGACGGCGAATAATCTCATCATCACTGTCGAGCTTCATGGCCAGTGCTTCCCGGTAAAGAATCTCTTCCCTCAGCCAGTTATCTGTGATCGACCGCAGTTCACCTGCATCAGGTGGCTGACCAGTCTGGGTTTCCCATAGCAGGGCCAGCCGTTGCTGCAGCGCCGGGGTGATCTCAATGGTGGGCTGATTCTGATTGAGCTGATGGTCTGCTGCAAACAACAGCAATCCAACGATCAGAAAGCCAACGAGTGGCTCCCTGATCATGTTGGCAGGGTTCAGTGGCATCAGGCGTCTGCCGGGGCGACCCAGATGGGTGAGGACCAGGCCCTTTCCTGAATGGTGGCCGGGTAATCCGGGCGGGGTTCATAACCAGAACGGATCGCGTCCCAGGTTGACCAGCGACAGGTGGGATTCTCCAGTACGCGAACGTAATAGAAGGCGTTTTCGCTGCTGTTGAACTCCGGATCGCGCCACACAGTTCTGAGATCGGCAGCGCCCTTATCAGCAGAAATCCTGCAGGTCGTCAGGTCGACCGATGCACCGTTGTCAGGGCAGCGATGAGTGGCCGGGTCAACGACGCCACCATCAGAACAGGCGATATCAAAGACCTTTTCTTCGGGTTTGCCATTGCGTATGACACCTTTGACTATCTGCAGTCGCTGGAGTCCGGCACTGCTGGCGTCCTGGGCCGCCCAGACCAGAAATTCCGGTGAGGTTTTGCCTTCGGTACTCAGCTCTCCACCCATGGGTACACCGGCGGCGTAAGCACGACTGATCAGCCGGGGATCATTCGGCTCTGGCATATCCGCGCCGGCAAAAAACCGTACTTTGATACGAGGACCGGTGGTGGCGAAGGTTTCCCGGCGCCGGAAGGCATCGTAAATGTCTTCACGGGTATTAGACTCTGCCCAGACGCCGGCAAAACCAGCGGCGCTCCAGGTGGTATTAGCAATGGTTCTGTACCGGCTGCCATCTTCTCCCGGCTCTTTCATGGGAATGGATGCACGTTCTGCGGGTGAATCATCAATCTTGCCTGTTTTACCCCAGTGATCGTCTTCAGGGCCGTCTGATGATGCATTGTGGGTATCGCTGGAGCCGATAAAGCCGAACTTGAAAGGATTGAAACCCTGCTTTTCTTCCAGTTCCATACCTCTCAGCAGAGCCTGCCGCACATAACTGCCATCGGGCCGGCTGGCCTGCATGGTGGCAATTTTATAGGGCATGATCTCGAAGTTGGCCCATTCATCGTTGGGTGACAGGGCAGGGTGGGTGTCGGACGTGCCCTTGATCTGAGTAATCTCAACCAATGGTTCATTCCGCATTCGAAGATCTGCGTAGCTGGCGTCCAGTGGTTTACCGGTGAAGTCCTGCAGACTGAACATCATGCCGTCGGAGCCGTTGGAATTGTGCGGAATCGCAAGGCTTTCAATGCCCTGGGCGCGTAATTCATCCATCCAGTTCCACAGGGTTTCGGGGTCATTTGAGGCTAACCGGGAATAGGGCAGGTCCGGTCCCTTCTCGCCTCTGAAGATGACATTTCTGTGCAGGTTTTCAAACGCATCACCGGAGGCGGTGAATTCGTAGCCGATGAAGGTCGTAAATGTCCCCGGATCATAATGACGGTTGGCTGCGGCTATGGTGTCATCCCAGGCTGATTTGAAGACCGCCGGGTCCAGCAGTTCATCTTTGCGGTCTGAGCGAATCAACTGAATGATCTTATTAAAGCGGCCACGGCGACCTTCAGGAACGTTGTCGAGATCGTCCATGCCCTGTGACAGTTCGTGTTTCGACAGTGCCTGAGCCGGATCGGCCATGGCCCTTAGTGCGCCCATATAAAAGGCGTGATCGGTCACCGCATAGAAATCCAGTGGCTGTGGCAGGGTCATATCGAAGCCACCGGGATGTCGCAGTGTGCCACCTTTAGCGAAGGTGTAAGCATCATCGGGACTGGCGGTGGTGCCAAAGATAAAGGCATCAAAAGAGTACATGGTATGCACATGCAGATCGCCGAAATAAGCCTGGCGTTCCGGGTCCCGGGGTACACCTGGGTGGGCAGTCGCAGCGTCAGGCTGGGATTTGGCGGCTGGCGTTGCAGAGGCTTCCTTGCTGCTGTCAACAGTGCCGCCTCCGCACGCCGTCAGAGCGCTTAACAGACTTACAACTATCAGATTTTTTATTTTCATCTTTGTTGTCCTCGATAGCGGTGATTGCCCGGGGTCAGGCCATACCCCCCTTTTGGGGGCGGCGGCGGTAGCCGCAATATGTGAACTTAGCCCCCCGATACTGACACATTCACAAGGCAGGTAAAACTATGAAAAAAGTGATTTTCGGGGTGCTGACGCTGGCTCTGGCGAGCTTCAGTGTTCAAGCCATCGACATGGGCTCAATCGTCAAGGCGCAGGTGGTTCTGGGGCAGGTGACTCAGGTCGTCGATAAATATAAAGAGGTTCAGGCACTGCTGGACCAGGGTGTTGTGGAACTGGATGTGCCGGCACCGCAGGAAAATGCTGAAGGCAAGTTTCTGCTGCCCTTTGATGCCGCCGGTAATCCGACTGAATGGGCAACCAAGGCCGTGACCGCCAAAGCGGGTGGTGCTGCGGGTGAGGCTGTTGGTGGTAAGGCGGCTGAAATGCTGGCTTCCAAAGTCCCCTTTGGTGGTCTGTTCGCTGGTGCTGCCAAAAGCAAGGCAAAAGAGGCAGGCGCAGTGATGGCCATTGGTGGCTGGGATTTCATTAAGGAAACCTCCAGCCTGTCATTCGACAATCTGGATGACTATTCCGTGTATATGCACAGCGAATTCAACGGTCTGCCAGGTTATGAAGAGGCTTTGGCCGCAGCGATGGCGGTCTATCCGAAACTGGAGAAGTCGCACAAGAAGGCCATCGACAAGGCCTATAAAGACGCTAAGAAGCGGGCCAAAAAGCTGGCGAAGAACTGAGCATTTACCTGCACTTGCCCGGGTTCGCCCGGGCTTTTTTTTGCCTGTTGCAGCGGGACCAGTATTACCCGTCTGATGTACCGCTGAAACGGTTGAGCACCGACTGCAGTTTTCCGGTCTGTACTGGCTTGGTGAGCATTTCATCCATACCGGCGTCGAGACAGGCATTTTTCTGCTCGGGAAGAATGTGGGCGGTCAGGGCGATAACCGGAATGCGCGGGCGGTGGTTATTTTCTTCCCAGCTTCGCAAGGCACGGGTGGCTTCAAAACCGTTCAGTACCGGCATCTCGCAATCCATCAGGATCAGATCAAAATCATCGGGGCTTTCCTCAAGCACCCGGAGTACTTCCTTGCCATTATCGACAATCGTTGAGCTATGGTTCAGTTTCTTCAGCAATCCGCGAATAACCAGCTGATTCACGTTGTTGTCTTCACCAACAAGGATTCTCAGTGACGGCCCGCTATCGGTTTTATCTTCTGTTTCCCGCGCATCAGGCATCGTTCGGGGTTTATCGCTGAGGGCATCAATGATGAGTTCCTGATAGTGATCAAGCAGGTGCGGTTTCGGTTGCACAGTGTGAAAGCTGGCGGCTTTCAGTGTTGTGACACTCTCGGAAGCCGCGTTGTGATACAGCAGACACAAGCGGGTGGTTAGCCCCAGCCCTTTCAGTTTCTGGGTCAGGTCAGGACCGTTTTCTGCCACGGCGGTGTCGTCAATACAGATCAGGTCATAGTTGCGGAATTCTTCGGGCGAATCATAGAGATTACTCCATACTGCGCGATAGTCACTGACCCAGCGGGCACTGGCGCCCCAACGGTTCAGCATCATTTCCAGGTATTTACCCAGGAACGGATTCGGCTCAATCAGCAGTATCGATTTGTTTTTCAATGCTGGCTTTAATGGCGGCGCTTCAGAGGCGGGTTCCATTTGCAGGTTGACTGAAAACTTTGCCCCTTCTCCTGGTGCACTTTTGACGCTCAGGTTGCCATCCATCAGTTCAGCCAGTTGCCTGGTAATGGTCAGTCCGAGCCCTGTGCCACCATAGCTGCGTGAGATAGAACTGTCTGCCTGCTGGAATGCTTCGAATAGCTTGTCCTGCTGATTCAGCGGAATACCGGTGCCTGTGTCTTCTACTGACAACCTGAATTCGTGGGTGGTTGCGTTAAGTAGTTCAAGGCGTATAACGACAGCCCCGCGCTGGGTGAATTTCAGGGCA
>JAGRIO010000179.1 GCA_020443225.1 Pseudomonadales bacterium | reverse complement strand
TGTCGTCAGCAGGACTGTCATCAATGATGACTCTGCGGTCACGATAAACCGTGCGTGTCGTTGTCTGCGAAGGGCAGGCATGAGGCTCGCCAGCTTCGTAGCAGTGATCATGCTGGTGCTCCTCACTGTAGTGGCAATGATCATAGCTGGTATTCATGGTGGAATAGTGACGGACTGCAGATGCTGAACCTGCAGCTGCGGTTTCCGGATAACGCTCTGCTACCGCCTCAGTGAAAGGTATTTCTGCTGCCACAGAAACAGCAGTAGCTGGTGTGTTATCTTCCGCTGTAACGGCAACAGCGCCAGTCATCAGAAAAAACAAAACGGAGAATCGTTTCATTGAAATATCCTTGCTGTCAGGTTTCATGGTGGAGCTTAGCGTTCTATGGCTGAACCGGGCCTGAATACTCCGGCAGGTTCTGCTGATGCGCGCACCGCATTTACAGAACGTCATTTGCGTCGCAATATCATTGTGCAACTTTGTCATGGCATGTTCGGGCAGACTGGTTTTCGCCTGATCAACGCGCCTACCTTTCTGCCGGTTTACCTGTTTGCCTTGTCAGGCTCAGAAATGCTCGTCGGGCTCGCCCGTTCCCTGCAGGCCCTGGGACAAGTGCTGACGCCTGTGCTGGGTGCTTCACTGATTGGCCACCGGCCGAAGATGCTCAGGGTTACCCTATGGGCCGGTGCGTTGATGCGGCTGCAGATACTCTGTATAGCACTCAGTGGATTGTGGCTTGGTCATACGGCAGCGGGTTTATGGGCCATTATCTTCTTTATGACCATGATGGGCTTCTTTCAGGGATTACAGGGGGTCATGCTGAACAGCCTGCGGGCCAAGGTTATTCCGGTAAAACGCCGTGGCTTTGTAACAGGCTGGCGGAATTTTCTGGCCGGGGGGTCTACTGCAGGGCTCAGTTACTTTGCGGGTGGTTATTTTATTGACAACAATATTCTTGGCGATGGCTACGCCTCATTGTTTCTGTTGGCGTTTTTGGTCACCAGCCTGGGTTTGGTGGCACTGGCTTTCAGCAAAGAGCCCGCGTCTGATCAGGTCCGCAAGCGTGAGAATGTGGCTCAGAGCTTTCGTGCATTGCCGCAACTGCTGGCCGACAATCCATTGTTCGCACGGTTTTTTATCGTCCGGGCACTCGGTTCATTCGGTCGCATGGCGATGCCGTTTTACATTCTGTTTGCAGGTACCCGCATGGAGATTTCAGGCGCCATGCTCGGAGTGCTTACAACCATCTGGATGTTAACGGGTACTGCTTCGAACCTGGTCTGGGGTAACCTGGCTGACCGGCATGGTTACCGTATTGTTATGATAATTACCTTAAGCCTCTGGATTCTGGCGCACATGGTGTTGTTGTATAGCTCCGATATTGCCGGCGTTATGCTGTTTTTTCTGGTGGTAGGTACGGCTACTGGTGGTTTTCAGCAAGCGGGCCAGAATCTGGTGCTGGAGCTGGGTGCAGAACAGGACATTCCGCTGCGGGTTGCTGTGTCGAACATGGCTGTTAATGCGATTGGCACCATCGGACCCTTGTTAGGCGGTATGATCGCCTGGTGGCTGGGACATGCTGCGATCTTCTGGGTATGCATTGCATTGCAACTCGTTGCGCTGGTGGTAATGGCTGGCTGGATTCCGGAACCCCGACATCTACAAACTGACTGAGAGGAGAGACGATGAAACAGATATTGATTACAGGTGCCAACAGAGGCATAGGACTGGAACTGGTCAGGCAGTGTCTGGCGGCGGACTGGCAGGTTATCGCCTGTTGCAGGGAACCCGGGCAGGCAGGTGAATTACAGTCACTGCAATGTGAGCAACTGGAGATTGTCCGGCTTGACGTCAGCGACCCGTCACAGGTTGCCGCACTGGGCGGGCAGATGCAGGACCGGACGCTGGATGTGCTGGTGAATAATGCTGGTGTGATGGGGGGCGAGCATCAGACTCTGTTCGATCTGGATTTTGATGCCTGGGAAGAAACCTTTCGGGTCAACACACTGGCGCCAGTCAGAATGATTGCAACGCTGGTGCCGGCGCTTGAAAGAGCCAGCCTTCCCAGAATACTGACAATTTCCAGTCAGATGGGCGCTATGAGCCGCGACAGCAAAGGTGCTTATATTTACCGGACTTCAAAAGCCGCTGTGAACAAAGCGATGCAACTGGTTGCCAACGAGCTGGCAGAGCGGGGCATTATTGCCTGCCCGGTACATCCTGGTTGGGTAAAGACTGATATGGGCGGCCCTCACGCAGATATTGATGTCACCGCCAGTGCTTCCGGGATTCTGGCGCTGATCGATCGCCTGAAGCCAGAAGATTCAGGCGAATTTTTCAACTGGAATGGCACGCCTCACCCCTGGTGACAATGCCCCGCCTGCCTGCTCAGCGAATTTCGCAGGGCAGGCAGTGGGCGTAGACACCAGGCAGACTGACCAGAGCGGTCAGATGTGTCACCTGGCTGCTGATCTTTTCCAGCAGACTACGGGTTTCAGGGCTGAAGACGCTGACACTACCGACCATCGCACTGTTCATGATTTCCTGAATCAGTTGTTCCTTGGGGCTGAGTGCCCGGTTTACGTGCATGACATCCCAGGTCGTCAGCCCTGCCAGCCCCGCTGCACTCTCGATGGCGTCATTCAGGGTCCCGAAGCTGTCTACCAGCCCCAGATCCAGTGCGGTAGTGCCTGCCCATACCCGGCCCTGGGCGATTTCATCGACTTCTGCGGTCGTCATATTGCGGCCTCTGGCCACCAGACCGATAAACTTCTGATAGGTATGGTGAACGCCCTGATCCAGCAGATCCGCCATCATCGGATTGAGCGGCATGGTCGGATCAAAACTGTTAGCGAGTGGTGTGGTACCAACGCCATCGGTGCTGATGCCGACCGCATCCAGGGATTCATCCAGTGTTGGGAACACTGAGAATACGCCGATCGACCCCGTGACCGTCACCGGAGAGGCATAAATCTTATTGGCGGTAGCGGATATCCAGTAACCCCCGGATGCGGCATAGCCACCCATGGACACTACGACGGGTTTGCCTGCGTTCTGGGCGTCTTCCAGCGCACTGCGGATTTTTTCCGCGGCTGATGCACTGCCTCCGGGGCTGTCGACCCGCAGCACAACTGCTTTTACGGTATTGTCTTCCTGTGCCTGCCGGATCAGCGCGGCCACAGTATCACCACCAATATCACCAGCCGGAATGTCGCCATCATAGATGGTGCCTTTGGCGGTAATCAGAGCGACTTTGTCGATACCAGGCTGAGTGATGGGAACTGGGGGGCGTGACAGTTTCAGGTAGTCCCGAAAATCCACGTGGTTATAGTCATGGTCCGTCGCACCGACCATATCGGCGACAGTCTGAATCCACTCGTCATGGGTCATCAGGTCATCGACGAGTCCCCGTTGCACTGCCAGTCTCAGCCCGTCAGAACCAGCCTGACGTAACAGGGCAGGGTAATTGTTGGTGTATTCACGTACCTGTTCTGTGGTCAGGTTGCGCAATCCGGCGATGGTTTCCAGGTGATGGTCCCAGATCACGTTCATCCAGCCAATATTGGCGTCGCGGACTGCGGGTGACATGTCATCGCGTATATAGGGTTCTATTGCGCCTTTGTAAGTGCCAACCTTGAAGACGTTAAGCCGGACCTTGAGATTATCCAGCGCGGTTCTGAAATGCATGGGGAACACACCTATCCCTGGCATGAACACGCCGCCGAACATCTGATAGCTGTGTTCGTTCAGAAAGACTTTGTCGGCGTGCGCAGCGAGATAGTATTGTGACTGGCTGAAACTGTCGCCAAACGCAAAGACCGACTTGCCGCTGGCTCTGAAGCCTGTCAGGGCCTGACCAATCTCCTCCAGATGGGCCGGACTCGCGCCCTGCAGCCGGTCCAGCCGCAGTACCAGAATATCGATTCTGACATCATCCCGGGCCAGCGCTATGGCTTCCAGTATATCTCCCAGCAGGGTTTCCGCTTCTCCCTGCTCATTGCCTGACAGCAATGTGGCGACCGGATCTGCAAATCGTTTCTGATCAACGATGACGCCAGACGGGCTCAGGACCAGGGCGCCGTGCTCGGGGATACTGACCTGGTCCTGACTGGAGAAAATGCCGACCAGAATGATCAGTACAATGGCCAGGAACAACAGGTTGATGACGGCGTTCCTGAGTCCGGTAAGCAGCTTCCAGAGGCCGCTGAAAAACTTTCGCATGAAAATGATCCCTGCTGTTAACGGGGGCGTACGGCGATTTCAGTCGTTTTAACGCCCGGCTGGAGGCCGTCCCGTGAGTGAAGATATTTGCTGTGGCAAAAGTCGCATCCTACCACAGGCCATAAGCCTGCAGGTGGCGTTTTACCTCGTTTGGCGTGCGGGTCACCTCAGCCTGCAAACCACTTTGGCGGGCAGCTTCAACATTACGGGGGCTGTCATCAAAAAACAGAATGCGGTCAGCGGGTACATCGAGCTGTGCCAGGACCGCCCTGAAGATTTCCTGGCCGGGCTTCATCAGACCCATGCGGAAAGACAGGAAGTGATCATGAAACCCATCCACGAAGGCACTTTCGGTAGCGAAGGAATCCCAGTGCAGGTCATTGGTGTTGGACAAACAGGCAGTGTGGTAATGGGTTTTCAGTTCTGCCAGAAGCTGCAAACTGCCCTCATAGAAGCCCGTTGGCCAGCGCCCGAAAGCCTCCAGGAAATCCTCCGGCTCATGGCTCAGACCGAACTCTTCGATGATGCCGCGGGCAAAAGTGTGACGATCACAGCGGCCTGATTCAAACTGAAAGACATGCTCGGATTTTGCCCAGTGTTGCATCAGTTCAGTACTGGCGACAGGTGTTCCTGCCATGACCTCCGACAGATCACTGAGTTCGATGATGACGCCGCCAAGATCAAACAGCAGGACCTCGATCTCATTGTCGGTCAGATCCTTCGTTGTCTGCCCGGTCCCTGATTGTGTTGTCGCCATACTGGAAATTCCTGCCAGGAAGGTTGTGGAGATCGCCGGGTCACCGGCTATGTGCAGTCTGCATGTAAAATGTTACCTTTTTCCGAACGCTGGGCGGTAGTTATGTTTACCTGCCAGCATTATTTTCAGTCAGAAGTCCTTCAGGAGAAACAGCGGTGGTAAACATTTACAACGAGCATCTGGATAAGAACGCTGCCAACTTTGAGCAACTGTCGCCTCTGAGTTTTATCAGGCGGGCAGCCCTGCTATATCCCGGGGCGGAAGCCATTGTTCATGGCGAACAGCGCCGTAGCTGGCGGGAAATGTACGAGCGCTGTGTGCGCATGGCGTCTGCCCTGGCAAAGCTGGGGATCGGCGAGGGCGATACGGTCGCCGTGATGCTGCCCAATATCCCTGAGATGTTTGAAGCTCACTTTTTCGTTCCTATGACCGGGGCCGTACTCAATGCTATCAATACCCGTCTGGATGCAGGTACTGTGGCATTTATCCTTGATCATGCGGAAGCGAAGGTCTTGTTCACAGACAGAGAATTTTCGGCAGTCGTTGCAGAAGCCCTGCAGCTGACTGAGCGGGAGTTGCTCGTGGTAGACGTGGAAGATCCGTTATGGACTGAAGGCGAGCGGGTTGGCAGCCAGACTTTCGATGAATTGCTGGCCACCGGCGAGGAAGATTTTAACTGGCAATTGCCAGCCGATGAATGGCACGCGATTTCGCTTAACTACACCTCCGGTACTACCGGCAATCCTAAAGGTGTGGTCTATCATCACCGCGGTGCTTATCTTAATGCGGTGAACAATGCCATCACCTGGGAGATGGGCATGCATCCCCGTTATCTGTGGACGCTGCCTATGTTCCACTGCAACGGTTGGTGTTTCCCCTGGACACTGGCGGCGGTGGTGGGCACAACTGTCTGCCTGCGGCATGTCAGGGAAGACCGGATATACGATGCTTTTCGTGAACAGGGGGTTTCCCATTTCTGCGGCGCGCCAGTCGTGCTTAACACGCTGCTGAACGCACCGGCAGAGGTGAAAGCCGGTGTGCCATCGGGCATCAAAGTCATGACCGCTGGTGCAGCGCCGCCCGCAGCGGTCATACAGGGTATGGAGGCACTTGGCTTTCACGTGACTCAGGTCTATGGCCTGACCGAAACCTACGGCCCCATGGTTGTGTCAGCCTGGAAGGACGAATGGAATGAACGCAGTGCAGATGACCGCGCAGCCCTGAAGGCCCGTCAGGGTATCTCTTCTGTTCTGGCGGGTGCCATGATGGTAGCCGACCCTGATACGCTGGATCCGGTCCCATGGGACGGTCAGACCCAGGGTGAGGTATTCATGCGTGGCAATATTGTGATGAAAGGTTATCTGAAGAATCCCGCTACTACAGCAGAAGCCTTTGCCGGTGGTTGGTTTCATTCAGGTGATCTGGCGGTCTGCCATCCCGATGGTTATATCCAGATAAAGGACCGCAGCAAGGACATTATCATCAGCGGCGGCGAGAATATTTCCAGTATTGAAGTGGAAGATACGCTCTTTAAACATCCGGCCATACTGGAAGCTGCAGTTGTCGCCAAGAGTGATGAAAAGTGGGGCGAACACCCCTGTGCTTTTGTATCCGTAAAACCCGGCGAATCCCTGACAGAGGAAGAAGTCATTGCCTGGTGCCGGGAGCACCTGGCCCGTTTCAAGGTCCCCAGAACCGTGATATTCGGACCCTTGTCAAAGACCTCAACCGGGAAGGTGCAGAAATATCTGTTGCGGGAAATCGCAGAGGCGCACCAGGCCTGACATTTCTGATCAGTCTGCCGGGACCTGACTGGCCTGCTGGCGTCAGGTCCTTTTGATGGTGAGCATAGGCGGACGCTCTGGCGGCAAGCGAGTGAAGAAGTCCCAGATCACCAGGGTCGTGATATAGCGCACCTGATAGGGACCGACCCGCTCTGGGGGAATATTGTCGTACTTGTTGACGGTGCCCCCAGCCCAGAAGTGACCAAGACCTTCGATCTTGTGGTACATCAGGATCTTGCCATTGCCACAGCTGTTCCAGGAGGTCAGATGGACGATGTCTGACTGAGCCGTGACTCTGGTAGAACATTGCCAGCGGCTGGCCCAGCCTTCAGCCGTAGCCTGCTGTGAGGGTTTATCCAGTACCAGACCGTTACCGTAGTTAACCGGACCGCCTGCGAGGGGATTCAGCGGATCACTGTCTCCGAATATCAACAGCATGTGCCGGGCTTTGAGAGGTTGTTCCTGTTCCTCATCGGGTGCCCATAAATGCCCGGAGACTGGAGCAAAGGCGACAAAAGCGGTATCAGGGCTGAGTGCGACGCGCTGGGTCATGGCGCCGCCGCTGGAGAAACCCGTCAGGAAATTACGTTTGCGGTCGCCATTCAGACGCTCCAGCAGAAAGGCATTCAGAGCGTTGATAAACCCGGTATCGTCTACCCCCAGAAATTCCTTGCCTGTTCTGCCACTCCCTTCGTTAAATGCTCTGCCAAGGGATTGTGGGGCGACCAGGATATATTTGTTGTTCCGCGCATGCTGCTCGAAATTACCCATCGCCAGCATACCGGCTGCATCTCCGCCTGTTCCATGCAGCACCGTCAGCATGGGAACCGGGTCGTCGGGTAAGTCCTCAGGTATCAGTATCCAGTAGCTGCGTTTCTGACCATCAAAGGTAAACGTATGTTCCTGTAATTCGCCGATTCTGAAACCGGCCAGCGTATGGCAACCAGTCAGTAGCAGCAGCAGGGCAGCCAGGCAGGCTGGCAATGCGCGCTGCCTGGCAACATGGCAGGAGTGAAAAAACTGCGTAGGGATCCGTTTCAACAGGATGAGCATGCATAGTTCCGCGACAATCAGGACAGGCCGACCTTAGCAACTCCTGCGGACAGGGGTCAATCAGCAAACGCGGGTGGGCTGCAGCT
>JAGRIO010000017.1 GCA_020443225.1 Pseudomonadales bacterium | reverse complement strand
ATGCTGATGAAATTCTGGTGGCCTTAAGTGATCGGCGGGAGCGGGAAGCGACGCTCGTGGGGGCCGACAAGCTGTCTGATCTTGCCCTGCTGAAAATTGATGCAGACGATTTGCCCACAGTAAAACTCGGTAAGTCAGAGAAACTGGAAGTTGGAGAATGGGTGGTGGCGATTGGTTCTCCTTTTGGCTTCGAACATTCTGTGACCGCAGGTATTGTCAGCGCCAAGGGCCGCAGTCTGCCAGGTGAAGCTGATGGCAACTATGTGCCCTTTATTCAGACAGACGTTGCAATCAACCCCGGTAATTCCGGCGGTCCGCTGTTTAATCTGAACGGAGAAGTGGTTGGTATTAACTCGCAGATATTTACCCGCTCCGGAGGTTTCATGGGGCTGTCGTTTGCCATTCCTATCGATGTGGCCATGGAAGTTGTCCAGCAACTTAAAGACAAGGGTGCTGTATCCCGTGGCTGGCTTGGGGTCCTGATTCAGCGTGTTGACCGGGATCTTGCTGAATCCTTTGGCATGGACCGTGCCGCAGGAGCCCTGATTACGCAGGTATTTAAGGGTAGTCCCGCAGAGGAAGGCGGGTTGAAGGAAGGCGATATTATTGTTGAATTCGCGGGTAAGCCTATCGATTTATCGGCAGATCTGCCTCACATTGTCGGCCGCACACCAGCAGAAACCAAAGTTGATGTAGTTGTCATGCGCGACAATAAGAAGCAAACCCTGGAAGTCACAGTGGGCTTGCTCGACAACTCTGACCTAGCTGGTCCTGTGCGGGAAAGTCTGTCACCCCGGGGTAATGCCCTGGGTCTGGATGTCAGAGACCTGACTGATGAAGAAAAGGCGGGCTATGAAATCAGCAAGGGTGTGCTGATTACCCGGGTGTATGACGGGCCTGCCAGAGATGCTGGTCTGGAGCGTGGTGATGTGATTACTACAATCAACAGCGAGTGGGTAGATTCCGTTCGGCAACTCGAGGCACAAATCGAAAATCTGCCCCGCGATGTGGCGATTCCGGTACGGATTGTCCGCAATGGCCGGCCAGAATTTCAGGTGGTCAAAATCCCCAAATAGACCTGCCGGGCGGTGAAGTTCTCAATAGCGTAAAATACGCGAATACATTAGACTTCACCGCTTTCTTTTCAGCTCACCCGGAACACCTTTGGCAGACACCCAGTACATTCGGAACTTCTCGATCATTGCCCATATCGACCATGGTAAATCGACCCTCGCGGACCGGTTTATCCAGATGTGTGGGGGACTTTCTGACCGGGAAATGGCCGAGCAGGTACTCGACTCGATGGATATCGAGCGTGAGCGTGGTATCACCATCAAGGCGCAAAGTGTCACGCTGGAATACAAAGCGAGAAACGGTCACACCTACCAGCTGAATTTTATCGATACCCCGGGGCATGTGGATTTCAGTTATGAAGTCTCACGTTCGCTGGCAGCCTGCGAAGGTGCGCTGTTGGTTGTTGATGCCGCGCAGGGCGTTGAGGCTCAGTCGGTAGCCAACTGCTATACGGCCGTGGAGCAGGGGCTCGAAGTGCTGCCGGTACTCAATAAGATCGACCTGCCACAGGCGGACCCGGACAGCGTCTGCCAGGAAATTGAAGAGATTATTGGCATCGACGCGACGGGTGCAGTGCAGGTGTCCGCTAAAACCGGTCAGGGAGTGGAAGACCTGCTGGAAGAACTGATTGCAGTGATACCGCCGCCCGAAGAAGCCAGAGACAAACCTGCACAGGCCCTGATAATTGATTCCTGGTTTGATAATTATCTCGGTGTGGTATCGCTGATACGGGTTACTCAGGGCCGGATTGCGGTTAAGGACAAGGTTATTCTTAAATCCATCGGCAAGATCCATCAGGTGGATTCTGTTGGCATATTTACACCGCGCAGGAAGGAAACCGGTGTGCTTCAGGCCGGCGAAGTGGGTTTCCTGGTGGCGGGCATCAAAGACGTTAAGGGTGCGCCGGTGGGCGACACCATTACCCTGGCAAGTACGCCAGAGGTGCCCGCATTGCCGGGTTTCGAGCGGGTTAAACCCCAGGTCTATGCCGGGATGTTCACTGTCAGCGCAGATGACTTTGAGGACTTCCGTGATGCGCTGGAGAAGCTGACGCTCAACGATGCTTCCCTGGTCTATGAACCAGAGAGTTCTGATGCACTGGGTAACGGTTTTCGCTGTGGCTTCCTGGGCATGCTCCACATGGAAATTATTCAGGAGCGTCTGGAACGGGAATATGATCTTGATCTGATCACCTCGGCACCCACGGTTGTTTATGAAATTCTCACCAAGGGTGGTGATGTTCTGCAGGTGGATAATCCGTCGCAGTTACCTGACCCTTCGGTCATTCAGGAGATGCGCGAGCCGATTGCACGGTGCAATATTCTGGTGCCTTCTGAATATCTGGGTAATGTCATTTCCCTGGCCGTGGAACGGCGGGGTATTCAGAAAGACATGCAGTTTGTCGGTAAGCAGGTGTCTCTGACTTACGACATCCCGATGAGCGAGGTGGTGCTCGATTTCTTTGACCGCCTCAAGTCCGTGAGTCGTGGCTATGCTTCTCTGGAGTACAGCTTCGACCGCTTTGAGGCCTCAAATCTCGTTCGTCTGGATGTGTTAATCAATGGTGATAAGGTCGATGCGCTGGCGATTATCGTGCATCGTGACGATGCCCGGAACAAAGGTTTCGTGCTGACCAAGAAGATGAAAGAGCTGATACCCCGGCAGATGTTCGATGTCGCGATTCAGGCCGCCATCGGCGGTATGATCATCGCGCGCCAGACCGTAAAAGCATTGCGTAAAAACGTCACTGCAAAGTGCTATGGTGGTGATATTACGCGGAAGAAAAAGCTGCTTGAGAAACAGAAAGCGGGCAAGAAGCGCATGAAGCAGCTGGGTAGTGTAGAAATTCCTCAGGAAGCGTTCCTGGCCGTACTGAAGGTAGACAAATGAGTTTTGATTTTCCGCTGTTTCTCGTGGTTTCCACCGGGCTGACGGGCCTGATCTGGCTGGCTGACACCCTGTTCCTGAAACCTGCCCGGGTGAAAGCGGCAGACAGTGTCAGAGCCACTGTTGATGAGAACAGCGAGGCTGGCCAGGACGCCGTGGCGAAAGCGTTAAAAGAACCGTTGATGGTGGAATATTCCGCGTCATTCTTTCCGGTGCTGGCAATCGTGCTGGTGCTACGGTCATTTCTGGCTGAGCCATTTCAGATTCCCACCGGCTCTATGATCCCTACCCTGCAGATTGGTGATTTCATCGTCGTCAACAAGTTTGCCTATGGTGTGCGCCTGCCGGTGCTGAATACACTGGTTATGGAAGTGGAAGAGCCCAGATCCGGGGAAGTGATGGTGTTTATTCCTCCTCATGTCAATGAGTACTACATCAAACGGGTCATTGGTACGCCCGGTGACCGTATCCGATATGAAGATAAAACGCTCTATATCAACGGCATTGAGCAACCTCAGAAGTTCATCGCTCAGATGCCTGGTTACACAGTGCTGGAAGAGACAACCAATGGTGTGCCACATCTGATTCACAAGCGTGCGGGCCGTGATGAGCCCCCCCGCGAGTGGGTAGTGCCGGAAGGTATGTATTTTATGATGGGTGACAACCGGGATAATAGTTATGACAGCCGGGGTTGGGGTTATGTTCCGGAAGAGAATATAGTTGGCAAGGCGTTTGCAGTCTGGTTCCATTGGGGAGATGGTCTGCCGACATTTTCACGCAATGGCTGGATAGAATAATCATTGATACTCATCCGGAGGGATGCTCATGACAATGCGATATCATCAACGCGGGCTGGGATTTGCTGGCTGGTTGATCATGATTCTGGTGTTCGGCTTCGTGATTACTATCGCCGCCAAGCTCACGCCGATCTATATGGATCACAACACCATGACCAAGGTGCTGGACAAGATGGGCGAAGAATCCGGGCTGGCGGGCAAGTACACTGATGATTTGCGGGATATGGTAGTGCAGCGATTCAAGCTGAATAACATCCGCGACTTTGATGTCAAAAAGAATCTTCAGGTGGTACGTGACAAAAACAGTACGCAACTGATTCTGGATTATGAAGTGCGTACCCCGCTGATCAGCAATGTTGATCTGGTGGCATCATTCAACAAGAGCATTCAGCTTCGGGAGTAACCTTCTGGTGTCGTCCCCCGGCAAACTTCAGCATCGGCTGGGGTATCATTTTGCTGACGAAGAGCTGCTGAAGCAGGCGCTTACCCATCGCAGCTTCCACGCGGGCAACTACGAGCGTCTGGAATTTCTGGGCGACTCCATTCTGGGTTTCATCATTGCCGAATATCTGTTTCAGCGCTTCCCTGCAGCGAAGGAAGGGGAGCTGAGCCGGCTTCGGTCCCGTATTGTTAAGAAAACCACACTGGCTCAGGTCGCACGGGAATTCGATCTGGGCGACTTTCTGATTATGGGTGGGGGAGAGCTCAAGAGCGGTGGATTTGAGCGGGATTCCATTCTCTCTGATGTGCTGGAAGCGATTATCGCCAGTATCTATATGGATGGTGGCATAGATGCTGCCAGGGACCGGGTGCTGTCCTGGTTCAGTGTCAGGCTGGAGCAGCTGGACCTGAATATGGCGCTGAAAGATCCGAAGTCACGCCTGCAGGAGTATCTGCAGGCCCGTGGCTGCGAGTTACCAGACTATCAGATCGAGTCAGTCAGCGGTCAGTCTCATGAACAGGAATTTACCGTCGCCTGTCACATCGTGCTGGCGCAGACACCCGCGATTGCCAGTGGCAGCAGTCGCAAGGACGCAGAACAGAAAGCGGCAGCGATTCAGCTTGCCAGACTTGAAGCAGGCCAGGAACGCAAAACATGAATGAACAGACAACCCGCTGTGGTTATGTAGCAATTGTGGGACGCCCGAATGTCGGTAAGTCCACTTTGCTGAACTACATTCTGGGTCAGAAGTTGTCGATCACCTCGCGGAAACCCCAGACCACCCGACATCACCTGCTGGGCATTAAAACCAGTGAAGCAGTACAGGTGGTTTATGTTGATACGCCGGGGATTCATGGCGATGCCAGAAAAGCCATTAACCGTTACATGAACCGCAATGCCCGCAGCGTTCTGCGGGACGTAGAGGTGGTGGTCTTTGTGCTGGACCGCACCGCCTGGCTGGAAGATGATGAAATTGTTGCCGAATCTGTCGCTCGTAGCGGTGCACCGGTCATTATCGTCATCAACAAAGTAGATTTGCTTAAAGAGAAAACCGAACTGCTGCCATACCTGCAGAAGTTGCAGGCCAGATTTCCTGATGCGTCTATCGTTCCGGTTTCCGCAACCCGCGGTGAGAATCTGGATACACTCGAGTCGCTGATAGAAGAGCGTTTACCCCCGGGACCTTTCTACTTTCCCGATGATCAGGTAACTGACCGTAGCGAACGGTTTCTGGTGGCGGAAATAGTCCGTGAAAAGATCATGCGTCAGTTAGGTGAGGAAGTCCCTTATTCCGCCACTATTCAGATTGAACGATTTGTTCGTGAGAAGAAAACCATTCATGTCGATGCACTGATTCTGGTAGAGCGGGATGGTCAGAAAGCTATCCTGATCGGTCGTGGTGGTGCACGGCTGAAGAAAATCGGCACCGATGCACGGCAGGATATTGAGCGGTTGCTGGATACCAAAGTCATGCTGAGGCTCTGGGTTAAGGTAAAATCAGGCTGGTCTGACGACGAGCGAGCGCTGAAGAGCCTGGGATATGACGACGTCTGATGCACTCGAGCCGGCCTATATTCTGCATACACGTAAGTATCGTGATACCAGCCTGATTGTAGAATTCCTCACCCGGAATCAGGGCAGAGTCAGTGCTGTGGCACGGGGCGCGCGAGGTCCGAAAAGCCGGCAGCGCACCAGCTGGCAACCCTTTAATCCTTTGATGGTTTCATTCCTCGGCGGTGGTGAGTTGCGAACCGTTAAATCTGCTGAATTTCTCAACACTGCTTTCCGTCTGACCGGTGAACGGCTGATTCTCGGGCTTTATCTCAACGAATTGCTGATTAAACTGGCCGGAAAGTTCGAGGCCATGCCGCTGATCTTTAATGAATATCAGTCTTTGCTGGATGCTCTCGCCTCAGACAACGAGATATCAATGGCGCAGTTGCGGAATTTTGAGTTGCGCTTGCTGGAAGAATTGGGCTATGGCGTTACTTTTGACCGTGATGCACTGAGTGGTCAACCGGTTGATCCTGAAAAATACTATATTTTCAGAGTTCAGCTGGGTTTTGTGATGACTGATGCCCATCATCCTGATGCGGTCCCCGGGTCATTGCTGCTGCAAATTGAACGCGGACAATTGGGGTCTGCGGCGGCGGATCAGTTGCTCAAGCGTCTGGTCAGGACCACCCTTGATTTCCTGTTGCATGGCCGGCCACTGAAGAGCCGTGAGCTTTACCGGAAGCTGCAGGTGGCGGATACATCAGTAACCGGAGACAGACAGCTGTGATCCACGGTATTGGCACTGATCTGGTGCAGGTTGATCGTATCAGCCGTGCCTGTGCAAGATTTGGCGACCGTTTCGCCCGTAAAATTCTGCACGAAGCGGAATGGCAGGATTATCAGGCAGACCCTGGCGTTCTGTTTGTGGCTAAACGTTTTGCTGCCAAGGAAGCAGTTGCTAAGGCACTGGGTACCGGTATGGGTGCGGGGGTACATTTTACTCAGATCAGGATTGTTCGCCGTCCCGGCTTGCGGCCTCAGGTTGAACTGCACGGAAAAGCCCTGCAAATCGCAGACAGGCTGGGTACCCACAGAATTCATTTGTCTGTGTCCGATGAGCCATTGAATGTGCTGGCTTTCGCAGTTCTGGAGCTGCTCTAACTGCTACGGCTACGCAGTGCTTCCAGTACAGTCTGACCTGTTTCACTGGCATGCCAGTCCCTTAACTCCCGTATAGCCGCGTTCACATCAGCCAACGCCGGGGCGATCCGGTGGTGCTGCTTTTTCTTGATATATTCCTCAAGCTGACTGATCGTATCCTGCAATTCTGGCAGACCACAGTAGCGGGTGGCGCCATTAATCTTGTGGACAGTATCGGCAAAACGAACAGTATCCATTTGTTCGTAAGCATTGTTCATCGTCTGCTGGTCTTCAGGCAGCGATGCCATGAACATGCTGAGCATATCGAAGGCGAGGCTGGGCTTGTTGTTGGCAAGCTTCAGCGCCAGTTTTTCATCAAATACCAGACCAGAATCCACCGCGGGGTGTTCATCGGATGCCTCGGAGGCGGTGGTTTCAGTTCCCAGCCAGGTCTGAATTACGCTCCGTAGCTTATCGTTGTTCACTGGTTTGAGTACGACTTCATTGAATCCGGCAGCGCTCATCGTATCGATTTCAGACTGTAGTGCATGTGCTGTCAGCGCAATAATCGGAAGCCGGTGGTTGCCGTTTTCCCTGATCATCCGGGTAGCATCCAGGCCATTGAGCACCGGCATATGGATATCCATAAATACCAGGTCAAATACCGTGGTTTCCAGTATGTCGACGGCCTGGCGACCGTTTTCCAGCGTGGTAACTCCAAATCCGGATGCCTGGAGTAATTCTGACAGCAGCGCCCGGTTGTTAGGGTCATCGTCCACCACCAGCAGTGAAAGTTTTCGGTTTACCCAGTCGGCAAAATCCTGTTTCAGGTGAGCAGCGAGGTCAGCCTGTTGCACCGGGTATTTCAGCACTTTGTAGCGGGTTCCGGTTGCGGGTGTCTGGGCCCGGTGTAGGTAAATACGGGTGGAATCTGGTAGTACCGCCAGCGTGTTCTCAAGTTCCTGAGGGGAGTTCGTCTGCAGTATGCAAACCTGAGCATTAAGCACATTGTCGGTAACTTCAGCACCCATCAAGCGCAGACGGGTCTCAAGCGAGTGTTTTTCGGCTGGCTGGCTGGCGGCAACCAGCACCCTGACTGCGCGGGGACAGCGGATATCAGGTATTGCGGTTCGGTCGACGGGAAACAATAACTCGTTTTCCGTCAGGGTGCCGTCGCAGAGTGCCAGATGTCCTGCCAGACCGATGCATTCCTCTGCTGATTGATATCCAACAAATCCGATAAGGCGCACTCTCAGTTGACCCTGAATAATCCGGACTTCCAGTTCAACTGGCGTCGCGGAAGGTTCTGCGGAACTCAGCCAGTTAAGCAGAAAGCAGAATAACGACTTTTTAATGGCCGATTCATCTCCTGCGACCTGTTCGCGGATCTCGGTCTGGTACCCGGGAACGACGACAAGGTGCCTGCGCTCCAGAAGTGGGTTAACCAGTAGCAGGCACTCGTCTACCAGCGCGGGCACGGAAAAGCTCGTGGCTGACTGCTGCCTGTTGGTAAGCGCGGTTGTATTCAGGCTGCGTTCCAGTTCGGCGATATAAAACATGAGTGACCGGGTATGGCTCGCGAGCTCGCTAACTGCGCTGTCTGTCAGTTTGCTGCGGCTGCCGGAGACCAGATTGGTAAAGCCGAGTATGGCTGTCAGTGACTGATTCATCAGGATGAAAAGCTGCTGGTCCATATGCCTGGTTAATGCTGATTTATGCTGCGTTCCCAGTACTTCGGTTTGCAGGTTCTCGCATTTCACGAGAGCTGTACTAAGTGCCTGTTCGAGCTCATGACATTGCTGATCAAGGCCCGACAGGCGATCATTGTGATCCTGAAAAACTCGGGAAATCAGGGTGCTGAGGGATGCACTGGCTACCTGACCAGATTCCCGGGAAAGTAATAAGTCCCTTGCATCTTCATAATTGCGGATCAGGTTTTGCTGAAGCAGTTTGGCGAGCATTGCGCCTGGTACAAAACACAGGAACCCGAGTACTATGCCGACAGCCAGTACTGTTTCCGGAATGCCGGGAACAAACACTAACAAACAGCCCGTCATCAACAGCACAGCACAGGTTGGCAGGATGGCCAGTAATATCAGCAGATAACTGTGACGGTGTAAGCCGTTAGGTTTCATGATATGTCCGGTCGGCGAATGGTAAAAGGGATGTTATATCCCCAGCGAATTTGTTTATATGAAGGGAATATTATATGAAGGCCTATGATTCTCATATCATAGCCAGCTACAAAACCTGTGAGATATTTTCCCAGTATGAATAACGACAAATACCAGACCATTGAATCATTCATCGGAGAAACACCGCTGGTAAGGTTACAGCGTTTACCAGGTAATACCTCCAATACCATTCTCGTTAAACTGGAAGGCAATAATCCCGCCGGCTCTGTCAAGGACCGGCCTGCTCTCAGCATGATCAGTCGTGCTGAGGCCAGGGGTGATATCAAACCGGGTGACACGCTGATTGAAGCAACCAGTGGAAATACCGGTATTGCACTGGCGATGGCCGCTGCGATCAAAGGTTACCGGATGGTTCTGATTATGCCGGCGCATATGAGCGAGGAACGTAAGGCCGCCATGGCTGCCTATGGCGCCGAACTGGTACTTGTTTCACAGGAAGAGGGCATGGAAGGTGCTCGGGATCTGGCCGACAAAATGGCTGCCGAGGGTAAGGGCCTGGTGCTGGATCAGTTTGCGAACCCTGATAACCCGCTGGCCCATTACGAGGGTACAGGCCCGGAAATTTTGCGCCAGACCCATGGTGAGATCACGCACTTCGTGAGTTCTATGGGCACAACAGGTACAATAATGGGCGTTTCACGCTTCCTTCGGGAAGCCAAACCGGATGTTGAAATTGTTGGTCTGCAACCCGTTGAAGGCTCGGCGATTCCTGGTATCCGGCGCTGGCCTGAAGCTTATTTACCCCGGGTCTTCGATAAGACCATGGTCGATCGTGTCATCGACATGGAGCAATCTCTGGCAGAGGAAACCATGCGCAGGCTGGCCCGTGAAGAAGGCATTTTCTGCGGTGTCTCATCCGGTGGTGCTGTTGCAGGAGCGCTGCAGATCAGTCGTGAAACAGAAAATGCAACTATCGTGGCGATTGTCTGTGATCGTGGCGACCGATATTTATCAACCGGGGTCTTCTCCAGCGAGTGATCCCTAATCAGGGATTACCCGTTGTCTGATCATCAATCTGACTCTCGCGCTGAAAACTCAGCAACTTCACGCAGAACTGCCCGGCATGCAGAACCCGTCATTCTCGATGTGGTAACGCTTGAACCTGAAGGCTATGGGCTGACGGAAGATCGTAAGAGTGCTGTGCTTGGCGCCCTGCCAGGTGAAACTGTCAGGGCAGAATTCTGGTCCAGAAAGCGAAAAAAGCGCTTTTATCGTGCCACCGACATTATTGAAGCCAGTAGCGACCGGACTTTGCCGGTTTGCAGTGCTGCCGCACACTGCGGTGGTTGCAGTCTGCAACACATGACCCCATCGTCACAGATTGAATACAAGCTGCAGCAGCTGAAACTAACGTTTGGCGATAATCAGCCGCAAGAATATCTTTTGCCCCTTACCGGTCCTGTTACCGGCTATCGCAGAAAAGCCCGCCTGGGGGTCAAGTTCGTTGAAAAAAAGGACAAGGTGCTGGTAGGTTTTCGCGAGAAAATGAAACCCTATGTTGCAGAAATTGAGCACTGCAAGGTTCTGCATCCGGCCGTCGGAGAGAAAATCTCTGAGCTGGCGGAAATGATTTCTTCTCTGGAGGCGGTGCGCAGCATTCCACAAATTGAAATTGCTGCTGGCGATACTGAAACGGCGCTGGTAATCAGGCATCTCGAACCACTCAGCGATGCGGATCTCACCCGTCTGCAGGACTTCGGGCGGGAGCAGAAATTCACGCTGTACCTGCAGCCCGGTGGGCATGACAGTGTTCATAAATTCTTTCCGGCAGATAGTCTAGAACGACTGAGCTACAGGCTCGAAGAGCATGATATTAATTTTCAGTTCCATCCTCTCGATTTTACTCAGGTGAATCAGGAGATTAATAACCGAATGATTCAGTTGGCACTCTCATTGCTGGAAATCAGTGAGAAGGACCAGGTATTTGACGGCTTCTGCGGTATAGGTAACTTCAGTCTGCCGCTCGCACGACGATGCAACGCAGTGGTTGCCGCGGAACTTTCTGAAACCAGTGTGGAACGGGCCCGTGAAAATGCGGCTGCGAACAGCATTGCCAACGTGCAGTTTTTTGCCCGTGATCTGTTTGAAGCAGACATGCCACTACCCGAGTTGCAAGGGTGTAATAAAGTGTTACTGGACCCGCCCCGAAGCGGTGCGCTGGAGGTTTGCAAAATACTTGCAAAAAACAAGGTGGAAAGGGTAGTGTACGTGTCCTGTAACCCAGTGACACTGGCCAGAGATGCGCAGTTGCTTACTGCCAGTGGTTATCGATTCGAGTATGCAGGTGTGATCGATATGTTTCCCCATACAACGCACGTTGAATCTGTTGCCAGTTTCTCCCGACATGCGTAAACAGCTGATCTTCCCATGGTAAAAGTCAGAGAGGAACAACCGCTTCTTATTGATGGCAGCGTCAACATGGAGCTTTGGTTGTGCAAACTCAATGAGAAGAATCCTGCACTTAATCTTTCTCGTCTGAGACAGGCCTGTGATCTTTCAGAGAAAGCTGAAGAGAAGGCAATTGCGACGAATACGGTTTGGTCAGCGGGTCGCAGCAGTTACCGGATTGGTCTCGACATGGCTGATATTCTCAGCGAACTGCATATGGATGAAGATGGCATCGTTGCCGCCATTATTTATCGGGCAGTGCGGGAAAATCAGATTACGCTGAACCACGTCAGAAATACTTTTGGTGAAAACGTTGCGACGCTGGTAGAAGGCGTGTTGCGCATGGCCGCCATCAGCAAGATAAAATTTTCCGACCAGTCTGTCCTGGGAGAGCAAAAAGATCAGCTGGAGCAAGCCAAGCGTTTGCTGGTAGCGCTGGTAGACGATGTCAGGGTCGCACTGATCAAGCTGGCAGAACGTACCTGTGCCATCAGGGCAATATCTAATGATGTACCTGAAAAGCGACTGCGGCTGGCGCGTGAGGTTATGGAAATTTATGCACCGCTTGCTCACCGCCTGGGTATCGGACACCTGAAATGGGAGCTTGAAGATTTCGCTTTCCGGTATCTTGAACCGACTGCTTATAAACGCATTGCCAGCCTGCTGGATGAGAAGCGCACCGATCGTCAGAGTTACATCGATCAGGTTCTGGAAACGCTCCAGAAGAAGCTCAAAGTGATCTCAGTGGATGCTCAGGTCGATGGCAGGGCCAAACATATTTACAGTATCTGGCGGAAGATGCGTAACAAGGGCATCACGTTTTCGCAGGTCTATGATGTCCGGGCCTTCAGAATTCTTGTGCCTGATGATAATGACTGCTACCGGGTGCTGGGTGTGGTTCATAACCTGTGGCGGCATATACCCCACGAATTTGACGACTACATTGCCAATCCAAAGGAAAATGGCTACCGCTCATTGCATACGGCGGTCTTCGGTCCTGACAATCGTGTCCTTGAGATTCAGATCCGTACTCACGATATGCACGAGGAAGCGGAACTCGGTGTGTGTTCGCACTGGCAATATAAGTCCAGAGATCAGGAAGAAGAACCTGCAGCTGTTCAGCAACGCCTGCAGTGGTTGCGTCAGATTCTCGACTGGCGTGAAGAACTGGATGAAGTAGCCGGTATTTCCAAAGAACTGCTGGATGAAATTTCTCTGGACCGTATCTATGTGTTCACACCGGAAGGTCATGTTGTTGACATGATGCCAGATGCGACTCCGGTCGACTTCGCCTATCGGGTCCACACAGAGGTCGGTCATAAGTGTCGCGGCGCCAAGGTGAACGGTAAAGTTGTGCCGTTGAATACCCGGCTGAAATCTGGTGATCAGATAGAAATCATCGTTGGCGATGAGGCCGAACCCAGACGGGAATGGTTATATGCGCATCTGGGATATATTGTTACGTCCCGCGCCCGTGCAAAGGTACAAAGCTGGTTTGGGCACCGTACCCGCCGCAAGAATATCGCAGAAGGCAAACGGTTGCTGGATGATGAATTGCGACAACTGGCTGTCGAACAGTTTGGTATGGACGCCATCGTCAAGCAACTGGGTTATACCAGAACCAACGATCTCTATGCATCGATTGGAGCAGGGGATGTTAACGTTTATGAAGTTGTTGAGCGAATCATGCAGTTGGTTGAACTGGATCTGCGGGACCAGCAACTCAGTCTTCTGATTGGTGAAGATGATACGGATCAGAAAACAGAGCGACTGATAACGGGTCAGGGCAATCTGGAAACCGATATTGCAGATTGCTGTGCACCGGTCCCCGGAGATTCTATTGTCGGCATTCTGAAAGATGACGGACGTGTTGCTGTCCACCGCCAGGATTGTTTGCAGGCTTTGCAGGGTGACAGTTACGGCAGAATGATGCGCCTTGACTGGCGTGAAGAAATTTCTGCCGGTTTTGCCGTCAGCATTGAAATAGATGCCTATGATCGATATGGCTTACTACACGATATCACCGGTTTGTTTATGCAGGGAAGAACCAACGTTCTTACGTTAAACTCAAACACAGAGAAGACAAAGAACCGGGTGCTGATGGAGATGACTATTGAAATCAGGTCAATTCATGAGTTGCTGACAACACTTGAGCAAATCGAACAGTTACCTAACGTTATTTCTGCCAGGCGGATTCTGTCTGCCTGAACAATGAATTTAAATTATTAATCTGACGGGAGTTTTCCTATGAAAATGATTCTTTTAGGTGCGCCGGGCGTGGGCAAGGGAACCCAGGCGCAATTTATTATGGAGAAGCTCGGTATTCCGCAGATTTCCACCGGTGATATGTTGCGTGAAGCTATTGCAGCGGGTACACCTTTGGGGCAGAAGGTGAAAGCAGTGATGGATTCCGGTGCACTGGTTACAGATGAAATCATCATTGATCTGGTAAAAGAGCGTATAGCGCAATCTGATTGCGCGAATGGTTTTCTGTTTGATGGTTTTCCCCGGACTATTCCGCAGGCTGAAGCACTCGTCAGCCAGGGGATTCATATCGATTGTGTTATCGAAATCAAAGTGCCTGACGACGAGATCATTATGCGGTTGAGTGGACGCCGGGTTCATCCGGACTCTGGCCGTGTCTATCACGTTACCTACAATCCGCCGAAAACTGCAGGTAAAGATGATGTTACCGGCGATGACCTGATCCAGAGGGATGACGATAAAGAAGATACCATCAGGGAAAGGTTGCGTGTTTACAGAGAACAGACTGAGCCGTTAGTCAGTTTTTATCAGGATTTATCGGGTAAATCAGGCGGCACGTTGAGCTACTCTGCCATAGAAGGTACGGGTTCTACGGACACCATTAAAGAAAAAATATTTGCCATCATTGATGCGCAAACGAACTAGTTTGGCCGCAAACTGCTTCAAATAGAGCTGAAACGTTAGAGTTTTTTGAAAATCTGTCGTTAAAACACTGAATATTTTGCATTTTTCCTAAAAAAGATGTGCAAAGTTAAACTTTTTTTTCTAAACTTTGCCGGAATTGCAAGTCTGTGCATTGATTCTTCGAGCCAGTTCATAAGTAAGGTTCGAAAAGTGTGTTTTCCAACACAACTGCCGGGGAGATGCTGAACAGTTTGCAACTGGATGAACCGCGGTAAAGATTCAGAAAACTTCCAATTGAAAAATAGGAGTGGAAAAAGTGGTTGCGAAAAAGAAAACTGCTACGAAAAAGAAGGTCGCAGCGAAGAAGCCTGCTGCTAAGAAAACAGTTGCCAAGAAAAAGGTAGCTGCCAAAAAGCCAGCGGCAAAGAAAACCGCAGCTAAGAAGACCACAGCCAAAAAAGCAGTCGCTAAAAAAGCAGTCGCCAAGAAGAAGGTAGCTGCTAAGAAGGCAACAGCGAAAAAAGCTACTGCCAAGAAAGCTACTGCCAAGAAAGCACCAGCTAAGAAAGCAACCGCCAAAAAAGCACCAGCTAAAAAAGCAACGGCTAAAAAAGCAGTAGCTAAGAAAGCGACAGCCAAGAAGGCAACTGCGAAGAAAGCTGTAGCCAAGAAAGCAACAGCAAAGAAAGCACCAGCAAAGAAGGCCACAGCTAAGAAAGCACCGGCCAAAGCGAAAAAGGCAGCGGCTAAAAAGCCCGCAGCGAAGAAGACCGCAGCGAAAAAAACCACGACCCGCAAGGCAGCAGCTAAAAAGAAAGCTGCCAAATAGTAAGTCGTGAAAAAAGCCCTCAATCTGAGGGCTTTTTTGTATCTGCGGTTACTTAAGGTGCTGCTGAAGTGGCAGCAGCTTCAGCTTTTCTGCGGTATTGATATTCTCAAAAGCATGGCTGTAGGCGCCGAGGTCTGATGACCGGGTGCCCAGCTTCTCATGCCAGCCTCTGGCTGATCTTATGCCTTTCTCAAACCAGCCCGCTGCAGACAGAGCGTCTTCTCTGGATGCAATGAATACCAGTGGCTGCAGTATCTTTTCTGTGCTGGCCATAACGGCGGTTTCGCCGTCATAAACACTGATGAGCTTGCGATAGACTGCTGGCACCATGCCAGCGAGATCACAGGGGCACACCAGCAGATAAGGTGTTTGAATGTGAGGTGCTATGGCTGCGATTCCGCTCACCGGGCCCTGATAGTCTCGGTATTCGTCAGTGATAATCTGACAACCAGATAGCCGGTAAGTCTGCAGGTGACGGTTCGCGCTTATCATCACTTCTTTGCACAGTGGTTCGAACAGTTTTTGTAACCGCCGGACGACTGCGATGCCGTTCACCGTCATTAAACCTTTATCGATTCCACCCAGCCGACTACCCTGGCCACCCGAGAGAATCACCGCAGTCAGATTTTCCCGGGTAACCATCGACTCTGAAACGTTAGTATCAGGTAAACTCATCGTTCTGCACATTTCCGGAATTGCCGTTTGAATCCACCTAGTCTGAATAACGACAACCTGATCGACAAGAGTTTGCAGATACTTTCTGACACGGTTAAAGGTAACGCCGGGATTGCGCAGTTTCAGGTCAGGGAAGGGCAGTTGCAGATGGCAGCCGCTGTTGCAAGATCCGTCACCACTCGTGACAATTTGCTGGTTGAAGCGGGGACAGGTACCGGTAAATCATTAGCTTATCTTGTCCCGGTACTACTGTCGTCACAGCGAACAGTTATTTCCACAGGTACCAGAAGACTTCAGGATCAGTTACTGCGGAAGGATTTTGAAACGGCGGTTAAGCTGTCGGGGCAGCAAAAAAAAATCGCGTTGCTGAAGGGGCGGCGTAATTATCTTTGTCCATATCGTCTTCATAAACATATCTCTATCCTGCAGCAATCATCAGATCATGCTCTCCTGGATCAGCTCATCAGAGTCCGGCAGTGGAGTCAGTCCTCTCGGACCGGGGATCTGGCAGAGATGGGTGAGATGCTGCATGGAACCTGGGCGTTCACATCAGGTCCCGAAAGTTGTCTCGGCAGGAAATGCCCCGATTATCAACGATGCCCGCTTTATCGTGCCAGGGATCAGGCCCGGCAAGCCGATATTGTGATTGTTAACCATCATCTGTTGTTGTCTGATCTGTCTGTGAAGGAGGAAGGTTACGAGGGCGTCCTGCCTGACTTCAGGCAGATCGTTATTGATGAGGCGCATCAATGGCCAGATGTCCTTCGCACTTATGCCGGTGAACAATTCAGTCAGGGGCAACTCACCAGTTTGCTGCGGGACCTGACGATGGAGCATCGTGCCCTGGGAGATGATGATCCAACCCTGAAAGGCCTCGGGCAAACGACGACTGAACTGATGCAGCGGTTCAGCCAGCGCGTTGAAACTTTGTTGAGCGACTCTGCCATGTTGCTGGAATCCGTCAGCGAGGATCTGACGGCCAGAGAGTTGCTCGATGGCCTTGAATATGAACTTAAGCGGTTACGCAACTGGCTTGACAGAATCTCCCTTCGCAGCGCTGGTATGCAGCGATGTTACGAGCGCTGCCGGATTCTGACCGACCGGCTGGAGTTTCTGATCGACAGCGCCGTCAGCCCGGACGAGTGGGTGACGCTGGTACAGCGGGTAGAGCAGAATTTTGTTATTACGCGCATTCCGGTGGATGTCAGCACCTACACTGCCTCTTTGTATGAAGGCAAAAACTGGATACTCACCTCAGCGACATTGTCACTGTCAGACGGTCTGGGTCATTTCCAGCGGCAGACGGGTACACAGGCATTTGCCTCTGTCTGCATTCCTTCTCCTTTCAGATATCAGCAAAGTGTCTGCGGCTATATTCCCCGTACCCGCGAAACACCCGGAAGTGATGAAGCCACGAGGGAACTGGTTGTGCAATTGTTGCCTTTGTTCTGCGCCAATCAGAAAAAGTCGCTGATGCTGTTTACCTCTCATCGGGCGCTGAACCTCGCCGCCACAATGCTGAGTGAACTGCTGCCGCTTCCTGTACTGACTCAGAACCGCGACCCTGATCACAGCCTTCTGGAACGCTTCCGTGACTATCCCCGCGCGTTGTTACTGGCTACTCAGGGTTTCTGGCAAGGTGTTGATCTGCAGGATTATCAATTAAAATTGCTGGTTATCGATAAGCTGCCTTTTGCCCCGCCGGACGATCCACTGGTGGCAGCAGCGCTGCTGGCTAAGGAACGGGCGGGTCAAAGTGGCTTTGATGACTACTTGTTACCCATGGCAGCCAGCAGATTATTGCAGGGTTTTGGTCGCCTGATCCGGCATGAAAATGACCGGGGTGTATTTGTGCTGGGCGACAGCCGGGTGCGAACCATGCCCTATGGTCAGTACTTCCTCAACAGTTTGCCACCCCTTAACTGGATTGAGGATCAGCAGGAACTGGAAGCAATGATGGAGATGATTTCTAAATGATATCCCTTGCCATAGATACGGGCTCAGCTGCCATCAGTCTGGGTTTGCAGATTGAGGGCGAGGTGTACGAAGACTTTGAAATTATTTCACGGTCACATAGTCGTGAGATTCTGCCAAGGCTGCAGCGTCTGCTGGAAAGTCAGGGTGTCACCGGTGAGGATATCGATCTGATTGCCTTCGGTAAGGGGCCTGGTTCCTTCACTGGGTTGCGAATAGGGGTTGGTGTGGTGCAGGGCCTTGCCTATGGCTTGGGTGTTCCTGTAGCGCCAGTATCGACGCTGGCGGTGATGGCGCAGGGGTGTTACCGGACCACAGGCGCGGAGAACATCATTGTGGCTTTGACTGCGCGGGAAGATGAGCTTTTCTACGGCACCTATCAGATAGTGGATGGACATGCAGTGCTCCATGGCAGTGAGGCAGTAGAACGCGCTGGGGCGCTGCCGCCCTTACCTTCAGCAATCTGGTCTGGCATTGGTTCGGGCTGGGTTCGTCGCGCAGAAATGGAAGCCAGTCTGGGATTTGAAGCCGAGTCAGTCCGGACGGAAGTTTACCCAAGAGCAGAGGATCTGATTCAGCTGGCGATGATGATGCATCAGAAGGGTCAATTAATTGACGCACTTGAGGCCCGGCCAGAGTATCTGCGGGAACAGGTCGCAACCCCATCCTGACTCGCAAGCCGCAGAATCCTTGTAGTTGGCGTTGGCGAACCCCGGACTATACTTTATGATGCAATCACGCGTTGTCATAAGGAACATGATCGGGTCGCTTCGGGATGAAGATTGGCGCTATACAACCTCAGCTACCGGCTAACCGCCAACAGGACCGGTATCCCCGTCAGGGTGCAGAGCAGCCGGAAACCGTTGCAGGTGCAGGCGAGCGTGCGACTCAGGGTTACAGCTTTCAGCGACCAGCCAGCAGCGAAGTTCAGCGCGCAATCGATTTTTATATCATCACTGAAGCTATCTCACGTCCGGGCTATGGAGAGCAGTACACACGTATTGACACTTTTGCCTGATGTCACGCTTCTTTCTTCAGAAATCCCCGGCCGGACTGGTCCTGACGGACTCAGTGAGTGGTCAGAAACCATTGCTGATCGACTTTGCCAGTGGTGCGGTTAAACACCGGGTCCGGCAGGGCGGTAAAAAAGAACTGCTGCTGAAAGCCATCGGCAGCAAAAAATCACTCCGCATCCTGGACTGTACTGCCGGCTTAGGTATGGATGCCTTTCTGATGGCGTTTGCCGGTCATCGGGTGGTGATGACCGAACGTTCAGTGGTGCTTGCTGCACTGCTTGAAGATGCCTTGCAACGTGGCGCAGAGGATGAATTCAGTCGTGCTGCTGTAAGCCGCATGACCCTGCTGAAGGGTGATGCAGCTGATGCCCTGGCTAAGCCCGGTTTTCACCCTGATGTTATCTATATTGACCAGATGTTCCCGGCACGGCGAAAGTCCGCAGAAGTGAAAGGTGAAATGCAGATGCTGCAACGTTTCCTGGGTCATGATGGTGAGGTCGGCGCTTTGCTGGCGCAAGCCGCCCGTTTGCGCCCTGGTAAAATCGTTGTGAAACGACCTGCTCAGGATGAGGCGTATACCGACATGACGCCGGACCATGTTTATATGGCGAAAGCCAACCGTTTTGATGTGTTTGTCTTCAGCCAGAAGTCCGGCTTACCGTAACTTTATTCTGTACTGGTGCGCCAGGGGTGACCGGGCCGGATGAGGCGGAATCAGACTGTATCAGATGCCTGTGGTAAGACTGCCGACTGATCCAGCTGCTCATGAATTGCCTGAATGACATGCAGCCGCAAGTCCTCATCCATGGTTACCTGAGCAAAGTGCTCAAGCTCTGCAAATCCATGCACCAGTTCAAACTGATTGTGTCGTACGTTGACGATGCCTTCTTCCCGCAACGCGTTGATAAAGGTTGCAAAAACGGACTTATCGAAAAATTCAGGTGCATTGATGCCATAGAAAGTACTCAGCTGCTGCCCGATAGCGGCTGCGTTGGTTTCCAGTTCACGAATGCTTTGTTTAGGTTGCTCCTCCAGCAGACGCGTCACAATGAAATAACGTTCCAGTGTTGGCTCAACGATCTCGGCGATCGCAGTAAGGTTGATATACTCAGGGGTTGTGCGACCCGGTGGTTGCAGTAAGTTACCCTGCTCTTCGATCAGGTTGTTAGCAGCAAGGACACTGATGGTCTGATCCACCAGGGCGGGCAGGTCCTCCAGTGGCCAGTGAACAAAGCATTCTGCCTGCAGGTAAGGATACAGCCCGCGACAGATGCGCTGAACATCTTCCCGGGCGATGCCAGATTGTCTGACCAGCCGCGCCACCAGTGCCGGAATCAGGAATACATGCAATGTATTGTTGCGATAGTAGGTCAGAAGAACTGGCAATGGTGCCGGTGCGGTATAGATTTCACCAAAACTCTCCGTGCCAGCTACGATGCCAGAGACCGATACAGCTTCCGCAATGATTTCTTCCGGGGTCAGGCGGGTTACTGTCATATGACGACTGAACCCGAGACCTGAGGCAATACTTTGCAGGCTAGCCACCTGCTGCAACAGCCGTACCTTGCCGATATTCTGTCGCGGTGTGCACAGTAAAATCGTAGCGACCAGATTTACCGGGTTAACAGCCACCGCACCATTGATACGTTTGCCCAGTGCCACAGCGAGCTCACTGCAGGCCTGCGAGAAGGCTGCACTTTCGGTTTGCTCAGGTGTGCGCCAGTCTGGCAGATGCTGATCCAGGAAGGGTGCCAGCTGCAACGGTTCCCCGAAGTTGACGCTGACCTGGCCAAAAGCATTTTTCAGAGAGCCAAGAACCCGGAATATATCAAACAGTGATTCTTCTTTCTTGGCGGCACCAGACAGCTCATTCAGATAGGTCGCATCTTCCATGATCCGTTCATAGCCGAAATATACGGGCATAAAGCAGATGGGTTTGCTGGCATTGCGCTGGAAACTGCGCATGGTCATCGACAGCATGCCGGTTCTGGGATTCAGGGTGCGGCCGGTTCTGCTGCGGCCACCTTCGATAAAGTACTCAACCGAGTAACCGCGCACGAACATCAGGTGCAGATATTCATCAAAGACGGACTTATACAGATTGTCCCCCTGAAAGGTACGGCGCATAAAAAATGCGCCAGCGCGTCTTAACAGAGAGCCGACCACGGGTAAATTCAGATTCTTGCCCGCAGCGATATGTGGCGGCGTGAGACCATTGTGATACAGCACATAAGACAGCAGCAGATAGTCGATATGACTGCGATGACAGGGCACATAGATGATCTCGTGATTCTGCGCCAGGTCTTTCACAGTCTGAATGTGATTAACCTCAATGCCGTCATAGAGTTTGTTCCACAGCCAGGTCAGCACCACGTGAAAAAAACGAATAACGGCATAGCTCTGGTGCGAGACGATCTCATTGGCATAGGAAAGGGCTTTCGCCTCAATGGTTGCCGTAGTGGTTTGTTTGCTGCGGGCTTCTTTCTCAATGGCCTGCACGACTGCCTGACTTTCCAGTATGGAGTTGATGAGGGTGCGGCGATGGGAGAGATCAGGCCCCAGAATTGCCTGTTTCTGCTGGGTAAAATGTACCCGCAGCAAGCGCAGCAGGCGGCGAATTTGTTTCTCCCGGTCAGCCTCTTCAGCCATGAGTGTGCTGAGATCGATGGCTCGGGAGAATTGCACCAGAATATGGTTAGGATGAAACAGGATGGCCAGGAATTTACGGAACCTGGACGTCACGGTCCAGTCGTCTGACAGCAGATTCCCGAGCAGTGATTTTTCCTTGTTGGGCTGATGCCCCCAGAACAGAGACACGGGTACGATTTTTACCTTTCGATCCTGCTCATCCTGATGGAAGAACAGACGTGACATCCGTGCCGACTGCTTGCGCAGGGTCCGTCTGCCCCACAGGCCTTCGGGATGACCCAGGAAAAAGATGGCTCGTTGCTCATCAATCCACTGCATGGGTTCAACAGGCCGCGGCAGTCCAGCCGCCTGGCAGGCCTTGTCGATGACCATCAGGTCTGCAACAGAACGGAACGGCAGTACATAGCAGACGATGTCGTCGTCAGCGATTCCGGTGTTTTCGGCATCACATCCCAGTACAGTCGGCCTGATCCAGCTGAACAGTACCCGCCGGTTCAGGTTGAACTGCCGTCGCCGTAACCGCGTCATCAGCGATCCGGCATGCTGTGGTTCAGGGCTGGCGGCCATCGAAAAGTTCTGAGATCGCGGTATAAGGGTCGCGACCTTCAATCTCTACTTCCCAGATACCAGAGTACTTGCGGGCGGTCTGGGTCTTCACTTCCTCTTTGCTGGAGAGCACCGTCGGGCGCAGGAAAACCAGCAGGTTGCTTCGTTCCACGGAAGTGCTAGAGGTTTTGAACAGATGCCCCAGCACGGGAATGTCACCGAGGAGGGGCACTTTGGTGGAAGTATTATTGGTTTTATCGCGCATCAGACCACCCAGGACGATGACTTCTTCATTGTCTGCCAGAACCGTCGTTTCAATGGTGCGCTTGTTGGTAATGATGTCTGCACTGCCGTTAGAGCCGATGGAGCCGAGGCTCTGCTGGTCAACGTCTGAGACTTCCTGAACGATCTCGAGCCTTATCAGCTGACCGTCATGAACATGGGGTGTTACCTCCAGCGTCAGACCCACGTCTTCACGCTGAATGGTGGTGAAAGGGTTGGTGGTGCCATTGCTGCCAGTGGTAGTTGAACCGGTACGGAATGGTACATTCTGACCCACGACAATCTTCGCTTCTTCGTTGTCCATGGTGGTGATACTGGGGGTAGACAACAGGTTTGCATCGTCATTGCTGGCCAGTGCGCGAATAATTGCTGCAAAGTTAATACCATTGGCACTGGTTTTGGCGCGCGC
>JAGRIO010000178.1 GCA_020443225.1 Pseudomonadales bacterium | reverse complement strand
AGAGGGTATCTGTGTGATGCCGGTAACCGATGTTTCGCAGACCAGTCCGTAAAACTCGCTGGTCTGCGGGCACAGCGGGTCAGACTGTTCTTGTCATGGGTGGCAGGTCAGCAAACTCACCGTCCCTCGATTCGGCCACCGACCCGGGGATATTCAGCACGAAAATCTGAAATTCACTTTAGTTAAATCAATAACTTACTGGGGTGTCAGTTGCCATCCATGCACTACTATGCACAACCGTGCATGACTGTGTGCCGCAAAACTCCCGCATGGGGTTTGGCCGTTTTCGCACAGAGGTTCAGAGAAGAGCCTCTCTCACTTTTACCGTGAATGCGGATACTATTGCTGACAGGGCTTGAAGATCGCCTGGGCTATGCCATTCTTGGCGTCTTTCGCCAGGAACCCCTACCGGAGGACAGTCCGATCTGGTCACATGACAGGGTTATGGTCACTCCTCATGCCAGTAATGCAGGTGACCCGACCTGTCAAAGGGGGATAGACCTGTTCGTTGAGAATCTTGCTGCGATTTTTACAATGGCGATCATGCTTTCGGGAGAGGCTGACTCTGGCAGCTATCCTGTGGAGGCCGTTGTAATCATGGATCGTGTCGCACATCAGGCCGAATCGCAGATCCGGCAACAGGGGGGCTACGGTCGTGTGGTATCTTGTGCCGAATCATTGCCCAGACCCATCTGGGAAGTCATGGCGAATGCAACAGCCATGATGTCCTGGAAACTTGAGGCGAGAGGTATTATCGTCATCAAACGCAGCGGCACGTCCGCCGTTGCGGTCATTTCCTCGAGGCCGGCAACCCCGGTGGTTGGCGTTACTGACGATGAAAGGCTGGCGCGGCGATTGAATCTGCTATGGGGGGTATTCCGTCGGTAATCCATGAGATCGGTCGCAGCAACCACTGGAAATTACCAGGGATATGGCCAGGAAGTTGGAATTGGGCACGGAGGGTCAGCAGATGCTGATGGTCAGGGGGGGGCATCAGGATCCGGCGATCAACTCTCCGTCTGTAGCAATCGCACCCCTGTAGATTAGTTGCCAACATACACTGTAGAAACGCGAGAAATATTATGGAAGAAGCATACGTTACTGTTGAACGGGGAGGGCCCGTCGCCATCGTTCGTTTTGATCGCAAGAAAAACCTGAACGCATTTGATGGGCAATTGATACTGGAACTGACCGAGGTGGCGCGATCGTTTCACGACGACCTCAGCACAAGGGCAGTGATCCTGACCGGATCGAAGGACTATTTCTCCGCGGGCGCTGATATTCAGGATATGGCGGCAAGAAATACATCCACGGCCACAGACATGGAAAAGCGCCAGACCTATTTTCGGGGGGTGCGACTCTGTGAAGCCTGGGAGGCCATGCCGCAGATTACGATTGCAGCGATGGAAAGGCTGGCGGTTGGTGCCGGTGTGGCACTGCCACTGGCCTGTGACTGGCGGGTACTGGGAAAGTCTGCCTATCTCTACGTGCCTGAGGTCAAGATCGGATTGAACCTGCAGTGGGGCGCTTTACCCAGACTGATCAACCTTGTAGGGCCGGCTCGCGCCAAGCGAATCTGCATCATGTGTGAAAAGATGGATGCAGCCACAGCGCTCGACTGGGGCCTGGTAGATGCCCTGGCAGAAGATGGAGCCACCCTGGACAAAGCCATGGAAATGGCAGAGGTGGTAGTGACCATGCCACAGGTCGCGGTCACCATGGTCAAGCAGGCGGTCAATGCCACAACTCATGCGCTGAACTTTGCTACCAGTTTTGCCGATGCAGACCAAAGCCAGCTCACGGCACTGTCTCAGGATGCGGGGCAGGCCCGGGACAAGTTCAACACTAAATAAGGTTGATTGAGGAGGCTGATTTGAGCACTCACGACACATCAAGCCAGGCCGCCGCCGATGAGGGCCGGGCTTACGCGGCCAGACTCTGGCAATACAAGCAGGCTGAAACCGTCTCCATCATGCTCTATGTTGGTCGTCGTCTGGATCTGTTCAAACACCTGGCGGGAGCCGGACCTGTTACCGCTGCAGAGCTTGCATCCACAACTGGTCTGCATGAGCGCTGGCTGCTGGAATGGATGCGGCTCATGACCGCGGCGAAGATTCTGGATTACGTGGATGAAACCCGTTTTGAACTCCCGGCTGCAGGCGCCCAAATGCTCGGGGATGAGCAGAGCAACAGTTTCATGCTGGAGAACTTCAGCGGTGGGGAAAGTGAAGCGACCATTGAGGGGCTGCTGGAATCATTCCGGACCGGAATAGGCAGAAGCTATGAATCGGCAGGTCCTGAAGGCGCCAGACGCGGCGAGGTAAGACACTGGCGTGCAGCGAGAGGGCAGGTTGTACCCGTGATGATCCCCGCCCTTGAGGGTGTGGCAGAAAAACTGACGGCAGGAGCCCTTGTGGCAGATGTCGGTTGTGGTGATGGCGCTGTGATCCTGTCCCTGGCGGAAACCTACCCCAACAGTCAGTTTCATGCCTTTGATCCAAGTAAGCATGCCGTTGCCAGGGTCCGTGAGGTTGCAGCGGAAATGGGGTTGACCAATGTGGAGGTCGACATCGCCCGGGGCGAGGAACTGCCCCAGGATCAGGCTTATGACCTGGTAATCACCTTTGATTGCATCCATGACATGACAGCCCCCCTGTCAGTGATGAAGGCAATCAGAAGTGGCATCGCAGAGGATGGCACCTGGTTTATCAAGGACATCCGCAGCAAGCCTCGATTCGAGGATAACCTTCGTAATCCCATGCTGGCCATGATGTACGGCTTTTCGTTGTTTGCCTGCATGTCTTCCGCCATGTCGGAACCCGATGGGGCCGGGCTGGGTACGCTGGGCTTTAATCCGGAGGTGGCCGAGAGCATGAGCAGAGAAGCCGGCTTTTCCCGTTTCAAGATGCACGACTTCAAAGATCCGGGAAATCTCTACTACGAGATTAAACCCTGATGGGGCATAACAGGGCTATTGCACGCAGGCGTCGCCTGTAACTCGAACCAGCGCAAAAAACTCGAGCGCCTTTTTGCAGGTATGTAGCGAGGCCTGCGATCTCGGAGCAACGATTGTCGCTGGCTGGCAATGGGAACGTGTTAGTTGCGCTGAAAACACCGTACGACGATGGGACTTCACATGTTGTTCTGAGCCCGTTGGAAATCATGGGTCGGTTTTTTCTGAATTCAACAAACACCCAGTCGTAAAATTTCTCTGCGGCGTCCATATCGCTCACTTCAATGTAAATGTGATCTATGCCGGTAACTTCAGTCACCGGTTAAACAAGCCATTGAACCCCAGAATCATTATCAGATACCACTTAACTTTCTGCGAAATTAACAGATAGTCTCAGCCTATCTTTAGGCTGAATACCGGTCGTAGTTTTCTGGCCGCTCTGAAGGCTCAAGTTCATAGATGTTCACATCTTTTGTTGAACTGTTTTTCAGTACTGCGGTAGTGATTACACGGCGATACCCTTCACCCTCAAACTCGTCAATAAGTTTCCCGTGACCAGGCAACTCGGCTGAACTGAAAATCAGGCCGTGAACAACAGGCCCAGCCACATCTGCGCACCAGCCATCGCCAGCAGGGTTGCAGCACCTTTAGAGTGCCCCACGCCGATCACGTCTCTTTCATCAACAGTCACTAAATCATCTGTTACTAAATCAATAGTCAGCGATAATTGTCTGGTACGCAGTAATAGCTCAGCTTCAGTTGCACGCCCCGAGGTCAACCTCCAAAAAATGTGGCGCAACAATTGTGTATCCGGCAGCTTCAATTGTCTGCAGCAGCGTTGCATATCGCTCAGGCGACCCGCCAGCACCAGCGGCAAAGAGAACGACTGGTTTCTCACTTTCACCTTTTGACAATGAGACATCGAAACTGTCTGTTTTGTCTTTCGTAACGACTAGCTCCATCCGATCTCCCTCTACAGATTACTCTGAGTTATGCCGGAAACGATATAGACACCAATATTATCACCACTGTAGTGATGGTTATGATCCCGGCTACCAATTAGCACCTCTTCTATGTCAATTCCCAGCTCTCTCAGCTCGCGCTGAATTTCTACGATCTTTCCGGGATCTCTGGGAAGATACGAGGTAATAATAATATTCTTATTGAGGCCTTCGGGTACTGCTGTGTCTACGAACTCGACGCTCATATCTTTGGCGTGAAAATAGCGCGCCAGTTCTTCCCGAAATGCATTCGGCGCCTCATTCACAAAGACATAGGCAGTGCTGCCTGCACACCCCGTTAGCAGCAGAAGGAACATCAATACCAAAACTGGAGTACTTATTCTTCTTCTTATTCGACTTGTCATTCCTTGGTACTTATTCCTTATTCCTTATTTCACATTCCATGCGAATCAGGATGCAGCGTCTGGCTCACGCACCTATCCCGAAAATGGATTCAACCATGGGCTGACAATTGCTTATACATTTTGAATTGCGAATGCCCTTCCGGAAAATCCTTTAGTTCACCCGACAGCAGATAACCATGTCTCTCATAAAAAGGTCTGGCCTGAAAACTAAAAGTGTGAAGCACCGCGAACTTTCTGCCACGCTTAACGGCTTCGACTTCCGCAGCTTTCAGCAACTGAGACCCCATCCCTTGTCCTCGAAGGCTGTCGGAAACCCAGAGCACATGAATGTGAACCCACTGCCAGATACAGGAGGCAGTCACCCCGGCGATGATTTCCCCGGCATCATTGCGTAACGTAAATGAGAACTGATCTGACTCAGACGGACCGACGAAGCGGGCATTGTATTCATCCAGGCGCGCCCTCAGAAAGTCGTCATCTTCTTTGCTCAGGTTGTCTTCAAGTTGAATTTCCATCGGTTACCCCCGCAACCGTACAACGCAAGTTGATCAACAGAACAGGCTTCAGGCAAAGCAGACAGCGTGTTGATGCGGCTGAACGTCTGCCAGCCAAATTAGCGGGTTCAAACCAAATACGCAAATCGACTACTACATGGGTTTGGTAAGAATAAACACCCTTTTTATCATTAAGCAAAATATCGTCATCCCTGGCAGTTACTTTCATTCCCCTCTTTCCGCTGCTTTGTCCATGAGTTGAATGGGTTGAGCATCAGGAATTCGGCGATTTGTCTCTAGATTCCATGCCAAACGCTGCTCTATCAACCGGTAAAAGAACACTGGTCCCGGTTCCAGAACATGTTATCGGAGCAAGGCAAGTCAATAACTTACCGGTGCGTTCGTTGCTAACTATGCACCACAGAGCACAACCGTGCACAGCTGTGTCCCGCAAATCTCCCACATGGCTTCCTACGCGTTTAATGTGAGTCCTGCTACCATGAGAAATTCGTAGCATTCAGTTGCAAGAGACGCGGTTTCTGTCCCTCCTGTGGTGCTAGGCGCATGGCCGCCAGCGCTGCGCACCTGGTTTATGAAGCCTTGCCAAAGCGACCGATCAGGCAGTGGGTGTTGAGCGTACCATTCCCCTTGCGCTACCTGTTTGCAACAAACCCGCAGGTGATGGGCCGCGTGTTGACCATTGACTGGGCGTCCCCGTACATCGGTGGTCAGTACATTCCTGATTAAACGGTCAGGGAGAACGGTGAAGTCAGGGACGCAAAGCGGTGCGGTGACACTGATACAGCGGTTTGTCTCGGCACTCAATCTGAATCTACATTTCCACATGCTGTACCTAAATGGTGTCTATGATCGGAATGCCGCCCAGCAAAACCTATTTCTGGCCGGTGAAACCGCCGACACCAGGAGCTCTTGATGAGCTCACGCATAAGATTGCAAAACGCGTATCGCGATATCTGGAGCGATCAGAACATCTCTACCGTGATGCAGAGTCTGAATACCTCGACCTTATGCCAGATGGAGAAGACGCCATACACGGTATCATCGGTGCTTCTATCACCTATCGATTGGCCTTTGGGACGAATGCAGGAAGGAAAGCCCTGACCTTACAGGCTGCACCAACCAGCGACAACAGAGTGAAGTCGAGTGAACTGGCCAGCAAGCAGTCCGACGGCGCCCCCCTGTTTTTTCATTGCATGCAGGCGTCGTCTGTAAGTCCAACCAACGAAAAAAGCTTGAGCGTCTATGTAGGTACATCACAAGGCCTGCCATTTCTGAACAGAGGCTGTCGCTGGCCAGTAACGGTAATGTGATCGTTGCGCTAAAAACGCCTTACGATGACGGCACCTCACATGTTGTGCTGAGCCCGATGGAGTTCATGGGGCGCCTGGCTGCGTTGGTTCCGAAGCCACGGGTTAACCTCACCCGGTTTCATGGTGTTTTTTCGCCCCGCAGCAGGTTGAGGTCGCATGTCGTGCCAGCCAAACCAGACGATGAATCGGAGCAGGCCCCACAATCCGGCAGAGGCAAAAGCTATTCGATGACGTGGGCGCAGAGATTGAAGCGGGTCTTCGCCATTGAAATAGAAACGTGTGAGAAATGCGGTGGGAACGTAAAGATCATAGCGAGCATTGAAGACCCAGACGTTATCGAGAAAATACTGAAGCACCTGGGTCTGGATGAGGCGTCACAGGCGAGGAATCGTTCTCCGCCGACCGGGCTCTTCGAGAACTCAGGACAATTATTCTGACATTAACCCGCGTTGATGGGGGTTGACTCGACCTGATCGCACGAGAATCGTGGAAAAGATCTGGGGCCCGGTGTCAGGGCCGTCATTCAAGGCTATGAATCGCTGAGGTCTTCCTAAATTCTGCCGATAAGAGGAGCACCTTTCTGAAACAGATACTTGGAGATCGTCAGGAAAACGTGGTTAATTCTACTTAACCCCTGGGGACGCACTGGGCGTGCATCAATTATCTTGTGCCAAATCAGACAGGTTAAATCGCGTGCCACAAATCAATACTTGCTCATCGGAGACATAGCATTCACGTTGCTTGGCGGCATCAAGAATCGCTTGTCGATTGGCGACCTTAAGATCGAGCGCCGAGAGACCAGAGCCTCGGTCATCCGCTAGTGCTACGAATCGTAAGTTCGCGTTGTTCAGCTTTACGATGAAGCTGCCGTCCTCGAGAGAACAGTCTGAGCCCACAATGTGTGCCCACTTATTCGCGAGTGTTTCGGGGTCTTTGCTTTGCAGCTCAACACCGACGATATCCACTGTCTTCGTTTGATCGACCTTGTCTTCCCAGCCAAATCCGCCAACCGGCATCCAGTGGCCAGTAAAGTCATTGTGCTGGTCAGACTCAAGTTCAAGAAACGCCGCTTCAAGGTCGCCAGGGTGAAGCTGCGTTAAGTGCCAGCCGTCTCGTTCCGATTCGTGCGCAACTCGTACACCACTATCAAGGGCTCGTTGTCTTGCGGCCAGTTGGGTTTCTCGACTATCGGCTTGTGTGATCACCATATAGCCACCATCGCCTTTGCGTCTGCTCAGATATCGGCCGGCCGCAGTGTTCTCTTTAACCGGCGCAACAACCTCTAAGAAGTTCCGACCAATCGGCATCAGCGAGTTTTCTAATCCGAAAGCGGCAACACCTGCATCTACATAGCAAACGTGGATACCTAAGATTGAGGTTAAGTCTTCAATCACAGGCTGAAGCTGTGCGGCGACAAGACAAATCTGACGAAGCTGAATAGTCATTCGTTACACTTCAATTTTAGAAAAATTGGCGGCGCGCTTTTCAACAAACGATGCGACACCTTCTTTGAAGTCGTCGTGCTTTAAACTTTCATCCATCCACCTGGTGGATTCGTTCATCGCCTCGCCAAGTTCACGATTGAGGTGTTTGTAGACCTGGCGTTTCATCATCATGATGGAATTTGGTGCAGAGGTACCCGCTATGTCGCGCAGATATTGTTGGGCTTCGCTACAGCAAGTGCCCGCCTCACAAAGCCGATTGGCATATCCCATGCGATAAGCTTCTTCACCATCAATGCGCCTCGAACTCCAATACATATCCAGTGCATTAGACGGGCCCACAATG
>JAGRIO010000177.1 GCA_020443225.1 Pseudomonadales bacterium | reverse complement strand
CTACCAAGGCAGAAAACGATAAAAAAAAAGCTCCTACCGAAGCAGTAGACACTGATCTAGCAAAAAAAAAAGAGGGAGACAAACAATGACAACCGGAGATCATGAATCGGTTCCCGGCGCCATTGAAACAATACTGAAGGTGACCTGTGAGGGACGGGATGTACCTGCGGTATTGTGGGAGCCGGAGTCGGCCGATGGTCCGGTACCACTGGTACTGGTGGGGCATGGTGGTGGTGGACACAAACGTGCACCTACCGTGACCCGGATGGCAGCAGGCCTGGCCCGCGAGCATGGCATAGCCACGCTTGCCATTGATGGTCCTGTAAACGGCGACCGGGTTGAAAACAATGACGAAGCCTGGGCGCTGCGAAAGCAGGACCGGCACGCTTACCGGCGCAGGTACTACATGGAGAAGTACTCGCAAATGGTTGCAGACTGGCAGGCGGCACTGGATGTTGCTGTTCAGAGACCGCTGATAGATGGCTCTGCAGTCGGCTATTGGGGATTATCGATGGGAACCCGCTTTGGGGTGCCTCTGGTGGTCGCCGAACCGCGAATCAAAGCCGCTGTGCTGGGTTTGTTTGGTTACGGCGAAGGGGTGGAAACCAATCAGCGGGTCTATGACGATATCGTCAGGGTCAGCGTCCCCGTACTGTTTATTCAGCAGTTGCAGGACGATGAGGTGAGCCAGCGGGCTTACTATGATTTGTTTCAGATGATTGGTACTGAGAACAAACGCCTGCATGCCAATCCGGGCCGGCATGCGGCTGTACCACGGTCGGAAACCGAAGCCTCGCGGCTGTTTCTGGCCAGAAAACTGAAAGGTGCCCAGGATGACTGAGGGGTATACAAAGGCACTGGTAAATTTTGTAACCGGAGCTGCAGACGCATCCTGGCCGGATGAGGTGCTGGAGCTGGGTCGCAGGCATATCCTCGATACCATTGCGTCGATTGTCATTTGCGGTGACCGCTCCAGTGCCAGACTGGCAAAGACCTTTGCCATGCAGCACAGCGGTGATGCTCAGCAGGGTGCCACCATTCTTGGTACCTCGCAGAAAGCATCATTGCCGGACGCCATATTTGCCAGTGCCATGACGGCACATGGCGCGGAGATCAACGACTTCTGCCCTTCGGCTTTTGTTCAGCCGGGACCGTCTATCGTCAGCGCCGGTATCAGTATCGCCGAACTGGATAAGCTTTCAGGCGCAGCGCTGACTCGTGGCGTGATTGCCGGATACGAAATTGCCTGCCGTCTGCCCAAAGCGCTGGGCATTAACCGGGGCAGGAAGCTGGGTTACAGCACTCATGGTTATGGACCTGTTTTCGGCACTGCGGTGGCTATTGCTGCACTTCGGCGCTTTCCGGCACAGCAAGTTAATCACATGCTGAGTTATTGTGCTCAGCAGGTGTCCGGCTCCATGCAATGGTTGCTGGATACGGATCATATCGAGAAATCGTTCGTGTTTGCTGGTATGCCCGCCCGCAATGGCGTGCATGCGGCGCTACTGGCTGGCGCTGGCTTTACTGGCGTTGAAGATTCGCTGGATATTCGGGGTGGCTGGTTCAGTTCCTGGCAGTTCCGTGCGGAAGACAGTGACTACAATCCTGACTATCTGACAGAGGCGCTGGGGCAGCGCTTTGAAATGCCATTGGTTGCCTACAAGCGTTACCCGGTAGGTGGGCCAACACAACCGGTTGTTCAGGCGATGCTGGAACTGTGTCGCGAAGTGACACCTGACATGGTCGAAGGTGTGCGTATTGAAATGCCCGGTGCGGTTCAGGCCTTCGCCACGGCCGATATGCCGGCGCTGAACCTGCCTTACCTGTGTTCTGTCATATTGCTGGACCGTAAGCTGGAATTCGAAATGGCAGATTCCATGACTCGCAAGCAAACGGACCAGCAGGTGGCCGCGCTGATGCCCAGGGTGAGTGTTCTGCACGACCCGGCTCAGGAAGCCGTCCCCAGAAAGGAGAGTGCCCGGGTCACCATCACCCGCACAGACGGTTCGCAGATCACCACCTTTGTTGAGCATGTGCGGGGCTACCCACCCAACCCGATGTCTCATGAGGACGTTGAGGACAAGGCCCGGGACCTGATGACAGGCGTTCTGGGTGGCAGTCGCACCAGCGAGCTGATCGACATGGTATGGCAACTTGAATCACTGCCTGATGCAGGTGTACTGGTTGAGGCGATGCAGGCCGACTGAACCCTACGTCTGAAAAGGCAGGTTAAACGCGGCTGAAAGCTTCCCGGTTCTTATTGTGAAGAACCGTTTCAGCCCATGGAGCCCATGGGGGCTGTCGCCATCATGACGTCGACCAGCTGCTCGGCCATTTCATGGCGAATGGCGCTGGCTTCGGGTTGCAAAGCGAGATTCGTCATCTCGCCCGGGTCTTCGGCGAGATTAAACAATTCCCAGTCACCTGTGGAATAACGCGTCAGGCGATAGTCACCTTTAACCAGAGTTCTGCTACGCAGAGGCAGCGGGCTACCATGCAGCGCCAGGGGGAAGTCTTCTTCAACATAGGCATAATCCCTGACTGCCTGCGCCGGGTCGTCCAGTACTGGGGTCAGGCTGACGCCCTGCATATCTTCAAAGGGAACAACACCCGACAAATCCATAAAAGTCTGGGCCAGATCCACGGAGCTGGCGAGACTGTCTGTCCGCCCTGCAGTGATACCAGGGCCCGCCATGACCAGTGGCACTTTCAGACAACCCTGGTAATGCATGGTCGCTTTCAGCATCAGCCCGTGATCACCGAACATGTCACCGTGATCGCTGGTAAAAACGACGATGGTATTGTCCGCCAGCCCGAGAGATTCCAGACTGTTCAGAATGTTGCCGATACCTTCGTCCAGCATCTCGATCAGAGAATACTCTGCGGCCAGTGCATTTCTCAGCAGTGCCGCATCGTTAATGCCGAACATGCCAACGACGTTCTTGCCTGGCTTTAGCTTGCGAATGAGTTTGATATGCGCCGGTGCATCTGCCAGAGAATCTTCAAAGGTAGCAGGAACCGGCATCTCGTCAGGATCATAGGCACCCCACCATTTTGACGGTACGGCAAAGGGATGGTGTGGGTCAGGAAAAGAACACTGCAGGAAAAAGGGCTCGTCCTTGCCTGGTGTGGATTCAGCGATTCCTGATTGTTGAGAGCCTGCGAACTCCTCCAGCCATGCCATGGTTCTTTCCGTGACGAAATTCGTCGAATGGAACTCCTCCGGCATGTTGCTTTCGTAAATCTGCCACCAGCCTTCATAGCGGCTTTTTACAGGGGTATCGGGTCCCCAGTCCGTATTCAACTGATCCGGTGTCGCCCCTTTTTCCAGCGCCCACTGATAATGATGACCCGCAATCAGATCCGCGTGTCCAATGGCAAATTCGACGTGGCTGAAACCATAGAAATCTGTGATATCAGGATTCTCTTTCCAGTAGTGTTCAGCATTCTCCATTTCATCCCAACCCTCGGGGTAAGGGGTGAACATAGTCGGTGCCTGACGCTTCTCATGCACCACATTCCGGGAAAGACCATGCTGAATGTGTGATTTGCCAATCAGCGCTGTCCGATAGCCTGCGGCTTTCATCTGATGCGCGACTGTATTGGAATTCAGCGACAGAGAGCGGTCATTAAAGATCACGCCATGAGACGTCGGCATTCGCCCGGTGAGCATGGTGCAGCGATTAGGCATGCAGATAGGGTTGGCCACCCAGGCATTATTAAATACCCGACCTCTGGCTGCCAGCGCATCCAGATTAGGCGTCCGGACGACGCTGTTGCCACCAAATCCGACGTGGTCGGCTCTTAACTGGTCGGCAATGATCCACAGGATATTGGGTCGCGTTGTTTTCTTCATTGTTTGCTCCTTTGCCATATCCCTGCTCATGGCTTTCCTCTGTTATTGTCAGGAACTCTCTTTTATGTCTGCTTGCTTTGATCACTCTTGTTAGTCCCGTCGTGCTGATTGCCGGCTTTTACCTCAGGTGCAATTTTGCCGCCAGCGAGGCGATTAACGCATCCGGATTCAGATCGTTGTCGTCATGGCCAAAGACGTAACGATCAGGTCTTACCAGTGCCACGCTGCCCCGCTCGAACAGTGGATCAATGCGACCCTGATCAACTGTCAGACCTTCCATGGAGACTTGATTAATGCCAAGTTTTTTCAGGACTGTAAGGCTGTCTTCATTTAAGGGAGTTGCTCCTTCTTTTCTGATGAGGCTGAAACCGGCGCCCATTCTTTCGTCCAGCCTGAAGGCAATACCTCGATTATCAGAAACGACTGGCTGGCAGAAAAGATACCCTGTCGAACCGGTATTGGAAACCTGCTCGCGAACAATAACGCCTTCCCGAAGCGGCGGTGCCTCTCTGCCCTGACCATATCCTGAGGCCTGTTTCTGCTGAGGCAGCTCCGGTTCCGGTTCGCCAGCTCTGACGGCCCGCTCTGTCTCGGCCAGATGTTCCATGAGTTGCCCCAGGGTAACCGCCCATTCCACCAGGTCCTGAGCATGGGGTAATCGTTCGGCTTCATAACTGTCGAGTAATGCGGGCGCACACATATCCCGGTGTACAAGTCCCAGCTTCCAGGACAAGTTGATCACATCGCGCATGCCCGCATTGAGCCCCTGACCCAGAAAAGGCGGCGTCTGATGAGCAGCATCTCCTGCCAGAAAGACTCTGCCCGTACGCCATTGTTCAGCCGTTGCTGCATGAAACTGATAGACCGCCTTCCGGCGAAGCTCGTACTGCCCGGGTGACAACCATGGCGATATCAGATCTTCAATCAGCCGGTCATCCAGCATCTGCTCGCGGGTCTCGCCATCCCGTAGCTTAAATTCCCAGCGCCGAAAAGGATCTTTCGTTCCTACGTAGGTGGCCAGACGATCAGGACTGCAAATCTGTAAGGTTTCGGGCTGCAGTTCGACGCCTTCATTCAGCGTAACATCAATCACCAGCCACTCATGGTCGTAACCCAGATCCTGCCAGCCAATACCCAGTGATTTTCGTACCGGGCTTGCAGCACCATCACAGGCAATCATCCAGTCGGCGGTCAGACTGCGTTTGTCTGTCACGACTTTTACTGACTCATCAGTCTGTGAGAATTCCAGCACTTCTTCGGCGAGGAACACCTGACAATCCGTGGTTGCGAGCAGTTCATCGCGGATAAAGCGTTCCAGCTCAGGCTGGTCGAACATCGAAGTCGGTGCCCAGCCGTTACGCCCGAATGAAACCAGCTGCTGGCCAAACAACCACTCGCGCGCTGAGTTAGCGAACCCCGCCCTTTCTCCTGGCCGGACTTGCTGGACAACGCTCGCCAGTTTGTGACCCAGTCCCAGCTTCTGAAAGGCTCTGATGACTTCGCCATCGAGAGCAACTGCCCGTGGCAGCTCGTAGACATCTGCTGACTTTTCGACCACAGCAACCTTTAGCCCTTCATGAGAAAGGAACATGGCAGCTGCGGCCCCTACCGGCCCCATGCCAACAATCACAACATCAAATTCGGTCTTCATCAGAAAAATTGCGCTCTGTCTGCCGGCTCCTGAATGACCTCATTCTCTATCTCACCGAGCCCGGTGATGGCCACTTTCACTTTGTCGCCGATCACCAGAGGCGCTTGTGGTTTCTGAGCGAAGCCGACACCGCTGGGGGTACCCGTTGCGATAATGTCTCCGGGTTCCAGGGTAAATGCCGTAGAGAGGAACTCGATCAGTTCAAAGCAATCGAAAATCAGATCATCGGTGCCGGTTGCCTGTCTCAGTTCGCCGTTGACGTGAGTCGTTAGCTGCAGGGCGTGAGGATCGAGAGCCGGATCAACGGTGATCGATGGGCCGATGGGGCAATGGGAATCCCACGATTTTCCCATGGTGAAAGAAGGGGGTGTTCCTCTGAGTTGCCAGTCACGAACGCTTACATCGTTGAGCACGGTATAACCCAGAATCACCTGCTGCGCACTGGCCTTTGGAACCCGCCTGCAGCGCTTGCCAATCACGATTGCCAGTTCCCCCTCGTAGTCCAGTGCCTTACCTTCCTCAGACCAGAAGATCGGATCGTAGGGGCCGGTAACAGAGGTCGACTGCTTAGTGAAAACCAGCGGCACTTTCGGCAGCTCCATATTGGATTCTGCGGCATGGGCACGATAGTTGAGGCCGATAGCAATGATTTTTGGTGGTCTTTTGATCGGTGCGCTGAGGGAAACATCCGCTATTCCATAGTGGGGTGCGGTGCCGCTGACGGACTCGGCCATCTTGACAGCCTCTGCACCAGCCTCGATGAAGCTCAGCATGTCTGCTGGCAGTTCCGGAGCTGCCTGAGTCAGATCAATAACACCACCGCCGGTTAACAGGCCAACGCGTGACGAGGTTGATTGTCCGGCTGTTCCGGCAGCATTCGCGAGAGGGGTGAAGGTGACTAGTTTCATTGCAATTGACTCTGATCAAAGCTGTATGTAATCATTTATGACTGCAGTCAGTCAATATGCAAGCAGTCACTGTACAGGCCGTCAATGTACAGCCAGTCACTCTACAGTCAGTTAAGGTACAGGCAGTCAAGGTACAGGCAGTGAATGTGCTGAAAGCGGCCGGAGCCAGGGCTGAATTAGCTGGCGAATGCTGGAACAGAGGTAAGTGGTGTTCTGGCGGCAAGGATATGACAATCGCGAACGGCATCAGCCCTGATCTGATGCCGCCCAGCAACAACAGGGGTCGAATTACTATGAGCCGTAGTGCAGGCCAGGCAAAGAAGAGAGATACCTCAGCGCGAACGAATCGTAGCGGAGATGCGACTTTACAGGTCGGCCCCGAAATCAGCCGGGTTGAACGCAGAAAATTACAAACCAGGAACAGAATTCTGGAGGCCGCTGAAGCCCTCATGCGCAGTCGCCCCATTGATTCGGTGACTATTCAGGACATTACCGGGACGGCAGATGTCGGCCATGGTTCTTTCTATCTGCACTTTAAAACCAAGTACGACGTGCTGGTGATGATCGTGAACAATCTTGCCGCCCATGTGGATGAGCAGCTGAGCAAAATGCTCAGTGACATCGATGATGCTGCGGAAGTTATCGCTACCTCTTCACGCATCGTCGGTCGGGTCATTATCGAGGATGATCTGTGGCGCTGGCTGCTGACTTCTTCTGGTGTGCCCGTAGAGGAATTGCGCAAATCAGTTGAAGCGTTCCATACACGAGACTTCAGGAAAGGCCTGCAGGAAGGTCGTTTCAGCATAAATAATGCAGAAGCCACTTCCGCCTACGCGTTCGGTGGCTTTGTAAACTGCGTTCTGGGCGCTATAGGGCAGGATGATCCCGGTGCTCAGATTGACAATGGCGTCGAACTGTCACTGCGGGTTTATGGCCTGCCCCCTGAGGAGGCCCGCGCCATTGCCCACAAACCGTTACCAGACTGGGAGAGTTACCTATGAGCGGCATCATCGATCTGAGATACGTCCGTTTTACCGTCGAAGACCTTGAGAAACAGCAGCAGTTTCTTGAGGACTTTGGACTGACGACCACATTACGTGATGGCCTGCTTATTGGTAAGGGCACAGATGGCTATCCCTATGCCTATGTCGCTACACTGGGTCCCAGTGCATTTCTGGGCATGGGTTTCGAGGCAGAAAGCATTGAAGAGCTTGAGAGAATTGCAGCGATTGATGGTGTCCCGGTCGCAGAGATCACGGATCTTCCCGGTGGTGGCAAACGTGCACGAATGACAGACCCGAACGGTTTCAGTGTCGATGTTGTTTATGGGTCAGAAGTGTCTGCCGCAGCTAAGCTCACGAACCGAAGTCCATTTAATACGGGTAACGGTACAGACCGGTTAGGGACCCGTGTCATTCTCACAGAACAGAAAAATATCGTCAGAAGGCTCGGCCACTGCGTGATCAACGCCATCGATTTTCGTACCACTGAGGCATGGTATAAGGCGCGCATCGGTTTTATTACCAGCGATG
>JAGRIO010000176.1 GCA_020443225.1 Pseudomonadales bacterium | reverse complement strand
TCTTTGGTGAAAACACCCGTATGCTGTTTGGTGATGCCAAAGAGTCGATTTCAGGGGTTATTTCCGAGTTCAGTTCCTGATAACAGCCGGACTCACATGACCACAAAAAAGGGGAACATCAGTTCCCCTTTTTTATCAGCGACCACAATTTATAGCAGCCTCAATTACTCATACGAGAAATCGGGCCAGCATGTGCTCCCGGTAGGCATTCAGACATTCGTCACTGGCATCAAGGTCCATCAACTCCTTCTCAAAACCTTTCAGTGCCTGCGCCAGACGCTCCCTCCGGTATTCCTCAGTGGTCTCCTCGGCATTGGTATCAAACAGAATCATATTGCCGTCAGGGTCCTGAGTGGACCAGCAAATTCCATCTGCATCGGCCTGATATTGCTCAGCTGTGTATTGTTCAGGCTCACCCTTTACATTCAGGCCCCGGGCTTTCATGTGCTGGTGAATTGCTTCCACATCTGCCCCTCTGAAATTCAGCAGGTTACGATCCAGAAATGGCATCAGTGCAATAGTCAGCATGCCCCGTTGCATGACGATCCTGTTACCAGACTCCTCATCAATCACATCAAGTCCCATCGCGAGCCAGAAATTGCGCGATGCTTCAAGGTTGTCGGCCTTCAGACACAAAGTAACAGAACCTGCAAACATAATTGACTCCCTGATGGTTAAAGCAGACTGGCGTCACCATTGTAACCATTTCCCATCCGCATTCACGACGGGTAATTAAGTCCTGAAACTTTAATCCAGCGCATTGCGTATGCCTCAAGGTATGAATAATATCAATTTCATGCTATTCGTTGTCAGGAAGGCTGGATTTGGCGTCAGAAGAAAAATATCGCATCGTTTTCGAAGGTATCCTGTCCGGAGAATTTGATGCTGCAGTAACCCAGAGGCGTTTTGCTAAAGTTTTCAGGACTGACCAGAAAACCACCCAACGTTTGTTTGACGGTGAAGCCCATACCCTGAAGCTGAATGTCTCGGAAACTGAAGCGACAGCCTATCTGATCAAGCTGCTTGAGATCGGTTGTGAATGTTACATGGAGGCGATGGACAGCGAATTGCCGCCAGGTATGCAGGACAGAAGGCGCAGTTCTGAGCGGCGTATGCGCCTGCGGCGTGGCCCAAGGCCTGGTGCCATTGTCCCCGACCGCAGAATCCAGTTACGGCGTAAATCTGACCGCAGGCAGTACCTTGAGCTCAGCAAAAATCCCGAAAAACTCCCGCCAGCACTCAAAGTCTACAGGCTCGACGTTATCCAGGAGCAGGAAAAATTGTAAACAGCCCTGAGCTGGTGCAAATAAACAGCCCTGAGTGGGTGCGAATAAACAGCCCTGAGCTGGTCCAAATAAACAGCCCTGAGCGGGTACGAATAAACAGCCCTGAGCGGGTACGAATAAACAGCCCTGAGCAGGTGCGAATAAACAGCCCTGAGCTGGCAAACAACGATAATCTCACTGCTGAGCAGTCTGTATTTCCCGAAACCTGTCACAGTGGCGGCGTATCCACTGACCGTACTTCGTTTTCTGTCCTGAACCGTTGTACAACGCTGCAAAACCAGAAAAGTCATCATCCCGTAAACAGTTCAGCATCTTCGCTGACATAAACCTGAACATCGCTTCAATCTGCCGGTCAGTCCCCTCGCAAAATGCACTGAACATTTCAGCGGCGCTGGCGAAACCTGCCGCCCGGTGATTAAAACCCATAATCTGCGGTGCCCCCATGCTGACAGATTTCAGCGCCGCTTCACGATCCAGCGTCATACCATGGATAAGCACCTCCCATTCCGCACGCTGATCGCCATGAAAACGCCGCCATACACCGTTAGCGTTGTCACGCCATTGATGCCCCGTCCAGCGCTTTTCACTATTGAACCGGTAATGACGCTGAAAGTGAGCAATATTTTCAGCACCCCAAAACTGCCAGAATTTGTGATTCTCAAAACGGATGATCATGCGGCCATCGTTGGAAGCAGAAAAACCCTGACCGGAGCTTTCTACACACAGCACAGCAACAACGCAGGCAACATCCATCCTGTACTCATCACTGAGGCGCGCCAGCAATTTGCCATACCGGTTCCAGGTACCGGCAACTTTGCGGGTCGTGGCATCACCAGTTTCCGGAAACTGACGCGAAGGTCTCAATGACCCGTTGCCGGATACGGGGATCAGCCGGCCAGGGTTGGGGTCAGCAAGCGCTACATATCGTGCCGCGATAAAGCCTTCCTGATCAGCAAACTCAATGCCATACCATTGACCACTTTTAGCCACGATCCTGACAGCATCACCGTGGTGCAATATCCCCAGCTCCGGTGCATCTCTGGCAGGCGCGTTTCTTACCTTCAGCTGGCCTGCGGTCACCCAGCACATAAGCCAGGGCTCTTCTCTCACTTCCGTTTCCATTCTCCCCTCCCTGGTTTTCGCTGCGGCATCACTGATGGCGCTTGTTAACAGATCATTAATCATCAATTTATGAAAACTCTGCAGTTTTAATCCGCTGTTAAACATCAGCCGTTAGTTTACCGGGGATAAACAGAGAGTGAAGCGCTCTTAAACATCATTCATCAACGGAGTAACAACGTGCGATTAACCAGACTGGCGACAGCCATTTCTCTCATCATTTTCATAACTGCCTGTAAGGATGGCGATGACGGCGCCACCGGACCTGCGGGTGCTACCGGAACAGCAGGCAGTCAGGGACAATCAAGTCTGATTGTTCAGACTGAACTGCCAGCGGGCAGCGTGCACTGTGTTGCCGGAGGCGTCAGAATCGATACCGGCGTCGACGCCAATGATGACGGTAGCCTCACCAGCAATGAAATTGAATCTACCTCCTTTGTTTGCGCGCCTGATCCGGGCAGGAATTTCAACCGAATCAGCTATTACCCGGTCTGTTTACAACTGAACAACACCTGTAACACCGACACCGAAACGGTCGCTGAAATATCTGCAGCGAGCGAGGACGGACTGACGGTGATCTATACCGACAGCCCCGGTAATCAGATAGGTTTTGTAGACATCACCCGGCCTGCAGCACCACAGGGTGCAGGTTTGCTGGCTGTCGGTGGTGAACCCACATCGGTGGCAGTCGCCGGCCCCTATGCACTGGTCGGCGTGAATACTTCGCCCGATTTCGTTAATCCCTCAGGCCAGCTGGCGGTAGTGGATATCAACAGTAAAACGATTACCGCAACGATCGATCTGGGTGGCCAGCCAGACTCGGTGGCGGTCAGTCCTGACCGGCAATGGACTGTGGTTGCCGTCGAAAATGAACGGGATGAAGATTCAGGCAATGGCGCTCCGCCTCAGTTACCGGCAGGTAAAGTGGTGATTGTGAATCTCAGCGGTGCTCCGGGCGCCTGGACGACGACTGATGTAGATATGACAGGCACCAGCGCCCTCTATGCTGCTGATCCTGAACCCGAGTATGTGGACATCAACACTGACAATATTGCAGTCGTCACCATGCAGGAAAACAATCACCTGGTACTGATCGACATTCCCACCGCCACCATCATTAATGATTTTACTGCAGGTGCCCTTGATCTGACGGCCGTAGATACCACGGAAGAAGACCCGGCACTGATCTCACAAACTGAATCTCAGCCTGGTCGTTTGCGTGAACCCGATGGTGTCGCCTGGCTGAACAATGAATTGTTCGCAACGGCTGACGAGGGTGATCTGGATGGCGGCAGCCGCAGCTTCACCGTCTTCAACAAACAGGGTGATATTGTGTTCAGTTCTGGTAACACTATTGACCATATCGCTGCCCAACTGGGCCATTATCCGGATGGGCGATCAGGCAACAAAGGTGCTGAGCCGGAGAATGCCGAAGTCGGCATCTACGGAAACGACCGATACCTGTTTATCAACTCTGAACGCAGCAGCCTGATCTTTGTTTACAATATCAACGATCCTGCCAATCCGGTGCATATGCAAACATTACCAGCGGGCCTTGGTCCGGAAGGCGCACTGGCCATTCCATCGCGAAATCTTCTGGTCGTCAGCAGCGAGGAAGATAACCGTGGCGACAAGTTCCGGGGCGGTCTTAATATCTATCAACTGGACACCAAACCAGCCGAATATCCTACCCTGGTATCTGCCGACGATCCGGTGACGGGAACCCCGGTTCCCTGGGGTGCCATGTCAGGACTCGCTGCTGACCCCGGCGTTGATGGTGTTCTGTACAGCATCGAAGACAGCTTCTATCAGCAGAATCGCATCTTTGAGATCGACATCACGACCAAACCTGCAACCCTGCGCAGTGCGATTCGCATCACTGACACCAATAATGTGTTCGCATCAATGGTGGTCACAACCCTGACCGATGAGACAGTTACCGCAAACAACGGCGCTCGCGCCGATGTGTTTGATGTGGCTGATCTGGCAGCCATGATCAACAGTGACAAAACCGTGAATCTGGACCCGGAAGGTATTGCAGTGGCCAGTGAAGGTGGGTTCTGGATCGCCTCTGAGGGCAGTGGTACGGTTGGCGACCCCAGCAGACCAGTGAATAGTCACAACCTGATTTTCAAGGTCAGCAGCACCGGTGTCATAGAGAAAGTCATCACCCTGCCAGACAGCGTGAACACCCGTCAGATCCGCTTTGGTCTGGAAGGCGTAGCGGAGCAGAATGGCGAGTTGGTAGTAGCGTTTCAGCGCGCCTGGACTGGTGATACCGAACCAATGATCGGCATCTTTGATCTGACCGCCGAAAGCTGGAGGTTCCTGAACTACCCTCTGGACAGTGTTGCGTCTCAGGCTGGTGGCTGGGTTGGATTATCAGACCTGACGGCGCTGGGAGGCAGAGATTTCCTGGTCGTCGAAAGAGACAACCAGAGCGGCTATGACGCCGCAGTGAAAAAGTTGTACCGGTTCAGCATCGCAGGTCTGAATGATGGTGACACCGTCAGCAAAACTCTGGTCAGCGATTTGTTGCCCGTACTACAAGCACCCAATGGCATGGTCGTCGAGAAAGTAGAAGGCGCTGCCCTTACCGTCAGCGGTGAGGTGTGGATTATCAATGACAATGACGGAGTTGACGATAACAGCGGTGAAACTCAGTTAATCAATCTCGGCAAAATACTCTGACCAGAGGAACCTCGCTTCACGGGTGACAGTACCCGCCTGGTAGCAAACACCACCCGACTGACTGGGTTTTCAGCTCAGTCAGTCGGGAATTGTCAGCTCATACTGGTCGCCAGTCCGCCAGCCGGTCGCAGACTTCAGCAATCTCTTCCATGCTCACATCAAGATGTGTCACCAGCCTGATCTGTCCCTGTCCCAGATCAGATATCCGGATATGTTGTTGCTGCAGTGCTGCCACCAGCGCTGCTGAATATTGCGGCGATGCCAGCCGCGCAATGACAATGTTCGTTTCAACCGGCAGCACAGATTCAACCCAATCCTGCGAATTCAGGCAACGCGCCAGCAAGCTGGCCTTATCGTGATCTTCCTGCAATCTGTCAATGTGATGATCCAGTGCATATATCCCGGCAGCCGCCAGAAAACCTGCCTGGCGCCAGCCTCCACCGAGGCGCTTACGAATCCGGCGTGCTTCCCGGATCATGTCACGGTTTCCAAGCAACAGAGAGCCCACCGGGCAACCCAGCCCCTTTGAAAGGCACACCGAAATGGTATCGAATAATCCACCATACTGGGCAGGTGTATCCTCTCTGGCAACCAGGGCGTTGAACAGTCGCGCGCCATCCAGGTGAAGGGCCAGATGATGCTGTTGCGCCACCGCACCGATAGCCTCAAGCTCAGCAAAATCGTGGCAGCTTCCTCCACCCTTATTACTGGTATTCTCAATAGCCACCATCCGGCTGACGGGGAAATGAATATCATCGGGATTGATTGCCTTTGAAACCTCATCCGCCGTCATCATGCCATCATCGCTGCCTACCAGTTTCACCGAGGCGCCGGAATTGACCATAATGCCGCCGCCCTCATAGACATAGATATGGGCGAGCCGGTGGCAGATGACCTCGGCACCAGGATGGGTATGCAGGCTGATACCGATCTGATTCGTCATGGTACCGCTGACACAGAACAGACTGGCTTCCATACCGAACATATCGGCCGCCCGTTCCTCCAGCTGATTCACTGTCGGGTCCAGCCGAAATACATCATCACCGGTTTGCGCCTGCATCATGGCGCTCAGCATTTCCGGGGTTGGTCGGGTCACCGTATCACTTGCCAGATCAATCACGTGTCATCCTCACAGACAGATGCCTGGCAGGGCCAGGCAGGTTAAACATGTTTTTTGTTGCGCGATTTACAACGGCGCCAGCAGTAATTTTTCCATGACCTGCCGGCGCGCTGCCGGAATGCTGATCGCCTTGCGGGCCACCAGGTCCATGGTAATCGCCATCGCCTCTGAGGCGACACAGCACTCACCGGTATTCAGGTTAAAAAGCAGATGTACAAAGCGCTGGGTTTTATCTGCCAGTTCACTGACGCCAGAGACAATTTCAAATCCCTCACCGGCCCGCAGAGGTGCCAGATAGTTCATCCGGTATTCCAGCACGGCACCACCTTCGGTAACACCCCGCTCGACTGCATCACCCGCCGGGCTGAAATGCGCCCACAGATTCGGCATCGAGTTGGAAAAGTTACCCATGAAATGTTCCGGCTCCAGGTAGCCTTCCGTGTCACATTCTGCCGGGTCTGCAAGTGCTCTGCCGATGCGATGAAAGCCTTTGTCCAGAGCCTCTTCCAGACTGAGTCGCGCGTAGGGTACCGGTGCCGCAGCAATGCCTCTGCTGCCAGCGTGTGCAGGCAGTGGATCGGTTTGCAGCTGATGGTTTACCTGGGTACTGAAATCGTGCACGAAGGCAGCCATTACCTCACCGGTACCGGTATGCCGTAGTTCAGTCAGTATCTGCAACGGTTCCCCGCTGGCAGACAGAACCCCCATCCAGCCGGACACTGGCGCAGCAATCCGCGCTTCCCGGACAAATCGCATATGCTGGGTCTGCAGACCGCGAAGCAACGCCTGTTCATCGAGCGCGGCTGTCAGTCCCAGGTCCCGCAGACCAAGCCGCAGGGTCTGCATCATCCTGCGCACATAGAAACGCACGTTGAGATGATCGTTCTCATCGGTTTCCCAGTGATTCACACTGTTTTTCAAGGTTTCAATCATCCTGTCGTCACTCCTCATTCAGGACGGTGAAAATATCAGCCAGAAAAAAAGAGCCCGCTCAGTGCGGGCCCTGTTCATTTCCTGAAAGCCTGGTGATTACTTCTTCGGGTGCAGCACGACAGGCACGTCGGCGATACCGCGAATAAAATTGTTCGGCAACCGAACCACATCGCCGACCAGTTCGACCTTATCGAACCGCTTCATAATCTCCTCCCAGAGAATCTTCAGCTGCAGCTCTGCCAGTCGGTTCCCCATACAGCGGTGCACACCAAACCCAAAGGCAACATGCTGACGCGCATTTTTGCGGTCGATCAGGAACCGGTTGGCATCTTCAAAAACCGACTCGTCGCGGTTCCCTGACAGGTACCACATGACGACCTTATCGCCTTCCCTGATCTTGTGGCCACCCAGAATGAAGTCCTGATTCGCCGTTCGGCGCATGTGAATCACCGGCGTCTGCAGGCGGATCATTTCCGCCACCATATTGGGAATCAGAGCCGGATTGGCCCGCAGCTTGTCGTATTCCTCAGGAAACTCATTCAGGGCAATGACACTACCGCTGATGCTGTTCCGGGTTGTATCGTTCCCACCAACAATCAACAGTAGTATGTTACCCAGGAACAGCAACGGATCATTCACCATGTCTTTGGTGTCTTCACCATGGGCCAGCATCGAAATCAGGTCATACTTGGGTGGCTGTGCCGGCCGCTCGTGCCAGAGTCTGGTAAAGGTTGCCGCACATTCCAGCAGATCAGCCTTGCGGGCATTCATATCCATCTCGTCGTCGCCGGTCAGCTCAGGTACCGCGGTGG
>JAGRIO010000175.1 GCA_020443225.1 Pseudomonadales bacterium | reverse complement strand
ATATCCTGGGGCGCAAGACGGTGGAGCTGATGACCAGCAACCATCTGCCAGGTAACGGCGACCTGACGAGCATGGGTCAGGCAGTGTTCAGTGAAACCCCCTATGACGGTATCGGTTTCGGGCTGGGTTTCTCCGTCATGTTAAACCCTGCAGCAGCCCAAATTCTCGGCTCACCGGGTGAGCATGCGTGGGGTGGTGCGGCCAGCACTTACTTCTTTATAGATCCGGCAGAAGACATGACAGTCATCCTTATGACTCAGCTCATGCCTTCTTCTGCTTATCCGATTCGCAGGGAACTCAGAATTCTCGCATATCAATCCATTATCGATTAGGAACAACCGCTATGGCAGAAGTCAGTGTCGAATCTGAAGTTACCGGCAATGTCTGGAAGATAGAAATGAAGGTGGGTGACCGGGTAGAAGAAGAGGATGTCATCATGATTCTGGAATCCATGAAAATGGAGATTCCGGTAGAAGCACCTTGTACTGGCACACTGAAAGCGCTGCTGGTCAACGAGGAAGATGCTGTAGATGAAGACCAGGTGGTAGCGGTTATCGAAACTGACTAACCGCACCACCAGACGTCAGTTACCTTTGAAGTCCGGCTCACGCTTTTCCAGAAACGCGCGTGTTCCCTCGAGCCGGTCTTCTGTCAGTCCGGTGAGAATGTTCTGATCCACATCCATGTGCATCAGTGCATCGTCCATGGCGGCACTCACTGCGTTGATACTCTGCTTGATCATCTGCACGGCAATCGGCGGCTTGGCGGCATAGCGATTCGCCATATCCATCGCCGCCGACATCAGCTCAGCGGCCGGTACCAGCTGGTCCAGAAAGCCCCAGGCCAGCAGTGTACTGGCGGATTCATTCTCACCCAGCATGATCATTCGCTTGGCCCGGGCCGGACCGATTAATCGTACGCACAAAGGCAGCGAGCGCCACATCAGGTTCATGCCGCGACTGACTTCCGGATAGCCGCAGAAGCAATCATCGGCCCCGATACGAAAATCACAGGCTGTAGGAATACAGGCGCCGCCGCCCAGTGCAGCACCCTGAATGGCACAGATAGTGACTTGCGGGATATGAGTGATGGCATTAATCATGCGGCCACCCAGGCCCGACAAACGGCGCTGCATCAGTACTGATGGTTTCGGATCAGGAGCAGGCTGCTTCAGGTCGGCACCAGCACTGAAGTGCTTACCGCGACCGGCAATAATCACTACCCGGGTAGCTTCATCATCCGTGAAAGACCTTGCGGCCTCCTCTATCTCCGTCATTAATGCTGAACTCAGGGCATTAAAGACGTCAGGCCGGTTCAGCCACAATGTGGCAACCGGCCCTTCACGAACAACTTCAAGATACTGATAGCTCATTCACTCTATTCTCTGTTGACTACCGGAAACACCGTCCAACACGGACAGCGTGTTTCATTCAACCATATCACCCATAGCCGGGAAGATCTGCCCGAACGCGTAGGCATTCACTTTGTATGCCCACTCATCAACATCCGGTCGTAAGGACCAGCGCTCCAGGTCTTCGTCACTGAAGTCTGAACCGAGTGATACCAGCACCCAGTGTTCGCCGTTTAAACGCGCCCCCTGGAGCAGCAGAGTTCTGTCACCTGTCAGTTCAAACTGGGCACTGCTAAGCGCATCCTGACTCAGTTCACTGCGGGGCAATACATCTTCCATTCTCAGGCTGGCAAGGCTGCGGGTGATACTGTTTGGCGCGGTGGAAGATTGCAACGATTTACCTTCCGGCAGATTTTCCAGCACTGCATTTTCCAGTGGGTCAGGATGGGCTATGGCGAGTTCTTCTCCGTCCGGGTGTCTGACCAGTACGGAGCGGATACTCGCAGCATCAACTTTCATTATCTGCCCGGACAGCCAGCCTGCCGGATCGGCTGCCGGGCTGAGATCAGGGTCCACCAACAGCACCGGGCCGGCACTGTCTTTCAGTACGTACTGCCCTTGCTGATTGCTGGCCCTGTTACCCAACCAAAGCTGCCAGCTGCGGTCACCTGCGTGAATTCCGAGCAGAATTGGGGGTAAGTCTGCCTCAGGACCAAGCCCAAGCCGGTGAAACAGTGCCTGATCACTTGTTTTCGTTTCCAGCACTTTCATTTCTGCAGCACCACGAAGGATCTGCGCCAGTTCAGCAAAATCTGCCGGAAACAGAAAACGCTCTGACACCACCCAGCCACTATCGTCTTTCAACAGGGTGACGGTTTCATCACCCCGGGTGACTGACAGTCTGTCGACCTGATTTAACTGTTCACGCAAGGCTGGCAACACAGTGTCGCCAGCCAGTGAATCTGACGGTTCCGCAGAGTTGTACAGCAGTGCAACCAGCGGCAGCATAATGACAACAGCCGCCGCCAGGCTGAAGAGTCGGTTTTTACTCACGGCCGTTCCTCCCTGCCATTCGCAGATACGCAATCACCATCAGGGCCAGAGAGAATAGCACTGGCATGAGTGCGATATTCAGAAACCGGAGTGTGGTGCCAAGCGTTTCGATATCACTGTCGAGACGGTGGCGGACATCCCGAAGCTCCCGGCGTATCCTGAGCTTCTCTTCCTGAAAACGAACCAGTTCTGCCTCCTGTTCCGGACTAAGGCTAAGCAGGCTGTTCTCGTCAGCCGCCCCCTGTAACTCCGTCAGACGCTGCTCCGTTTCATTGAGCTGCGCCTGCAGTTCATCTGCACTGTCCTGATAGGCAGCCTCTGCTTCCCGGCGCAGCTCCTGAACAACGTCAAACGGCCGACTGAAACGGCCACGGCTACGAATACTGATCAGCGCACCGCTACCGGTCAGGTTATCTACGGCATTGACGACAAAGTCGCCATTATTTGCCCATGGGCTGGCAATACGCTGCCCGAAGAAGTCCTGCACCTGGACCCACAATCTGTCTGTGAGCATATCGGTGTCAGCTACAACGATGACATTCAGATCTTCAGTCGAGGTGACAGCTGGAGCAGACAGTGCCTGCGACTCGCCGTTATCTTCCGAACTGGCGCTCAGGGGTTCAGGCGGACCATCCGGATAGGCCGTATCTGCGCGCCCGGTGATTCTGACCGCCAGGGGATATGTGATCCCGGTTGGTTTAAAGTCCCGCTGAAGGTCAGCGGGATCATTCAGCATCTGAAACCTCACGGCGTCCACGGGCTGAGCATAAGCACTGGAGTGAATCAGTGTCTCGACATCAGTTGTCCGGTCCGCCAACAGCTCGATGATACCTGCCGTCGACATATTGATGGTTTCCAGATTAGCCAGCACGACATCGTCCTGCTTAAAGCCATCGGCCTGCACCCCGACGATACCCAGGTGGCGCACCGGCTGCCCGCCCCGGCCACCCACAGTAAGACCATAGCCGGCGTCGGCCAGCATACCTTCCTGACTGAGCGCTATACCCCAGGCCGTCAGCAACGGGAAGTCTGAAGCGCCAGCACCCCCAGGTGGCATGCCTGGCATACTCTGGACCCGGTCTGCCTCTGCCATAGGATCAACAAAGACCATGACCCGACCGCCCGAAAGTGCAAACTGATCGATAGCAAACAGCAATGACTCCGGCAGGTTCTTCGGATGAACAATCACCAGTACGTCAAGGTCAGCGGGCAGAGAATCGGCTGTTGGCTCAATATTCTGCAGATCGAAGACCTGCCCCAACTGATCGGCGATGACCCAGGCGGGTGTTGTCTGAAAGGTGGTCATATTGATATCACCCTGAATCTTCATGGACGACAACAACCCGACCTTTGGCTTGCTGGTAACCGACAGGTTCTGAATGAGTTTACTGATATCGTACTCCAGAAACTCTTCCTTGCTGGGCTGAAAGAAAGGGATACTTTCCTGATCATCCAGCGCATTAGAGGCCGCCAGCCCAAAATAGACTTCATCTCCGGCGTTGTTTACAGGAATACCCTGCAGACCAAAAGCGCCAGCACGGTCCTCCGCATCGGAAAAAGGTTCCGGATCCACCACGGTCAGACGAATCCTGCCATCTGATATCTTCTGATACTCTTCCAGCAATTCACGCACCCGGTTGGCATAAGCCCGCAGGGAGGTCAGATCTTCGCTGGCCTTATCGGAAAAGAAAAAGTACAGGTTTATGGGTTCCTGAATATTTGCCACGATCTCGCGACTGCCTTCGCTCAGTGTGTAAAGCTTGTTCTCTGTCAGATCAAAGCGAACCCCGGAGAACAGCAGGTTGTTCAGCATGGACACCAGCAGAAACGCCAGCGCCAGCAATGCGAGCCCGAGACCTGAATAATATTTTCTGCTCATTCAATCTGCTCCTATTTCGCTTGCTTCATATCAAGCACGATGATGGTGGCTGCCAGCCAGAATCCTGCCATCGAAATGAAATACACCAGATCCTGCAGGCTGATGACGCCTCTGGACACCGAGCTGAAATGGGTCATGAAACTGAGACTGGCCAGCGTGTCGATGACCAGTTGCGGCATCCAGCCACGAAAAGCGTTCAGCACCAGCGGGAAACCCGCCAGGGTGAACACCAGGCAGACTACGCCGCACAGGATAAAGGCGATAACCTGGCTGCGGGTCAGTGCACTCATACAGGAACCGATCGCCAGAAAGCCACCCGCCATCAACCAGCTACCCAGATAACTGCTGAGAATCACGCCATTATCCGGCTGGCCCAGGTAATTGACCGTCAGCCAGATGGGGAAAGTCAGAAACAGCGCGATACCCGTAAACAACCAGGCAGCGAGAAACTTGCCCATGACAGCCTGAAAGCGGGTCACTGGCAGCGTCAGCAGCAGCTCAATCGTGCCGCTTTTGCGTTCTTCAGACCACAGGCGCATAGAGACTGCGGGCACCAGAAACAGGTACAACCAGGGGTGAAAGTTAAAAAAGGGCGTCAGGTCAGCCTGCTCCCGTTCAAAAAAGTTGCCAAGATAAAACGTGAATACACCTGACAGCACCAGAAAGATCAGGATGAACACATAGGCAACGGGCGTCGAGAAATAGCTGCTTAATTCGCGTTTGGTAATGATTAGGGTCGGATTCATCAGGCAACCTCCCCGGTCACTGTGCGGAAGACTTCGTCCAGCCGGCCTTTTTCCTGCTGAATGGCGAGAACTCCGATTTGCCTGTCACGAATCACTTCTGTTACTGCCAGCAATAAGGCCGCATGCCCGGCTGCAGGAAACAGCGTCAGTTGGTTGGCGTCTTCATTCACTTCAACCAGCCGGACATGGGGTATGCCGGCAAATGCACCGACATAATCGCTGGCTCTGACTGATTCCTCCAGGGTTACGGTAACAGCCCCATGGAAGCGGGATTTTTCTTCCAGTTCTTCCGGACGGCAGTCCGCCACGATTTTCCCCTGAGCGATAATGACGGCGCGCGTGCAGACCGCAGTCACTTCCTCGAGGATATGAGTAGAGATAATGACAATCTTATCCTTGGATAACCCGCGGATCATTTCCCGCACCTGATGTTTCTGGTTAGGGTCCAGCCCATCTGTGGGCTCATCAAGAATCAGCACAGCAGGGTCATGGATAATCGCCTGTGCCAGTCCCACCCGGCGCGTGAAACCCTTGGAAAGGGTTTCGATACGCTGATCCAGCACTGGTTGCAGCGACATGGTGTCCACGACCCTCTGAATCCGGCGTTGTTTTTCATCACCACCATAGCCACGGATTTCGGCAATAAAGCCCAGAAACTGCCGCACCGTCATCTCGTCGTAACAGGGTGCGCCCTCTGGCAGATAGCCGATCTGTTGCTGCGCAGCCAGCGTGTCTGTGGTGATATCGCAACCGTTTACCGTCACGCTTCCCTCAGTAGGTGAAAGGAAACCGGTAATCATTTTCATGGTGGTGGACTTTCCCGCCCCGTTAGGGCCAAGGAAACCGAGGATTTCACCCGGTACTACCCGGAACGACAGGTCGTTGACTGCGACTAACTGATCGAACCGCTTGACCAAATGGCTGATCTCAATCATTCATCGTCCTCTTTGCTGATGTTGTTTAAATAAGACGCTCGCGGGCGGCCTTTCTGATGCCCGCAGACTACACGCTACAAGTGTGAAGCGCAGAATTATAACGTGCAGATGTGGCGAGCGACCCGTGGCCGGGCGCTGAACACGGTCTGATAGACAGCAGAAGTTGCCAATTTCTCCCTCTGAACGGGCCAAACTGAACCTTTTACATGCATCAGGTTACCTAGTACATTAATCAGGTCGATTTTTGTGGGGGGAACGGAATCTGCAGTGTTTGCCGGCCTTCACACGGCATCACTGTTGGGGAACTGATGAAAGTCAGGCGCTTGAACAGGAACAGCCGACAGGGCTATCTTCCTTTTTCTATAAGCGCGGGGAACAGTGACGCTGCAGATTCTTTTTTGATTGCCAGACCCTTTGTCGGCTCAGGGCTGTTTTCCCGCTCAGGGCTGTCCATAGCTCAGGGCTGTCCATAGCTCAGGGCTGTTTCAAAGCCGGTCGCTGTCATAAACGGTGTAGGTTCCACGCTTCAGCCAGAATCCGCGGCGGGAACTGGCGCGCCGGTCGCCCCGCAGCATGAAAAAATCACGCAACCTTCGCTGCCAGTGCCTTCGCTGGTGCTGTCGCCTGTCGACGCCGCTGCGGCGCTCAGTAAAAGTCAGCTTATGCATCGCATATCCTCCTTTACGGGCTTTCATACTACGCAGCAGTCTCACGCTTGTGAAACAACATTGCGTACTATAAATACCGATGCTGATCTCCACTGGATATTAAAGATCGCGCCACGCTGCCGCGAAACCTGACAGCCCCGCTTGAAAAGACTGCGGCAGCACCCTATCTTTCAGCTCTTCAGTTCAACCACCGATACATGAGACGCCCGTATGTCACGCAAAGAAAGAATCTCCCGAGAGGAAGCCGTCTCCTTCCTGCTCACCCACATCGTGGTGGAAAGGGGGCATACTTTTGAGATGAATCAGCTTAATCTGTTTCATATCACCAATATGGCCACTGAAGCGCAGCAAGTGCTGGCACGCGAGGAAGAAGCCATTCCACATGAGGTAATGGAAGACATTGCCCGCCGATTTATCGAACGAGAGACCTCATGAACCAGACCCATCGCCCTGCTGCTCTGATCTTCGATCTGGATGGAACCCTGCTGGATACTGAACCGCTGTATACCGATGCTGCCCAGAAAGTCATGGACCCATATGGCGCCGTCTACACACCAGAGCTGAAGCGAAAGTCCATGGGTGGCGACTCGCGAGTCAGCGCCAGACTGGCCATTGATCACGGCCAACTACCGCTGACCGTCGATGAGTACCTGAGCCAGCGCGAAGAACACTTGCTACATCTTTTTCCTGATGCAGCTGAAATGCCGGGGGCTGGTAGCTTCATCGAGCAGCTACATGGATCTGATTTGCCTTTCGGCCTTGCCACCAGTTCACATCGGCATCTGTGCGATCTCAAGTTGTCACGCAAGCCATGGGGCCGTCATTTCAGGAAAATTGTCTGTGGCGATGATCCGCGAATAAAGCAGGGAAAGCCGGCGCCGGATATCTTTCTTATCTGCGCTGACGAACTCGGGGTCGACCCTTCAGCCTGCATCGCCTTTGAGGACTCTCCGAACGGCATAGAGGCCGCCAGCAAAGCCGGCATGAAGGTCATTGCTATCGCCAGTCCTTATATCGAACGATCAGAACTCGCTGCACTGGCAACACAGGTCATCGATAGCTACGAGGAACTGGCTTCACTGCTGAACCACTGGCAGGCAGGCTGAACCGGCCTGCCAGACTTCATGGAACTGAATATTCTGGTAACCAGGTATTCAGGTGACTACGCGTTCAGGTAATTAATTCTTCAGGTGGTTGATGCCGGCGTCGCTCCTGCCTCGCCGTTCTCTGCTGCGTGTTTGACGGTGATCTCCTGCTGAATCTCCTGCAATCGTTCTTCGGTCAGTGGATAGGTCCACAGCAGTGGCATGGCGACAAACTTGAAGATGGCAGGAATCACCGAATACAGACAGGCGAGCATAATCAGTGAGAATCCCGTATTG